>QHYQ01000604.1 GCA_003224175.1 Acidobacteriota bacterium | reverse complement strand
CTCCAACAGCCCGCTTCGTGCGCCGTGGCTGCGTGGCAGGCGACCGGATTCGCTTGCCGGAGCGTTCCTTAATTCCTTGACAAATGTATGACACTGCGATTATAAGCGCCGCGTTAGTCGGGTAGCCACTGCGCGTCGATTTGCGCCCCGGGCATCCCACGGAGGTCATCATGGCTCACGAGAAAGACGATTTCAGCGAAGACAACGAGCACTCCCGTTTCGAGGAGGAGGAAGAAGTCGCCGGCGAAGTTGTGGAAGAGGAGACTGAAGGGGAGCTAGTCGTCGTAGAGCGTCCGGGACCCGCGGGCGCCGCGCCCCCGCCCCCTCCTCGGACTGCGCCGCGAAAAGCAGCCAAACCTGCCGGGCCGGCAAAACCCGCAAAGAAAAAGGCAAAGAAGGGCAAGCCCAAGAAGGCCAAGCCCAAGAAGGCCAAAGCGTCTGCGAAGCCTCCTAAAGCAGCCAAGAAGCGCAGTAAGCGCCGCAAGTAACCATTAGGCGGCTGTGGGCGAGCGTTCACGTCCGCGCGTCTGTTGAAGAGGTCGTCCGGAGCGAATTTCGATAGAGTAGGACGTTTCCCCTCACTTTGGATTTCCCACGCTGATAGTGGGGATTCCGCGTTTCGGCCCGGTGCCATCGTCTGCTACTGTTTCTCACCATGCTGGCACCAAACTGGGCACAGCGTCTTGGGCTAAAACGGCTCATCGCACCAGGAGAATCCTGGATATAAGTCCCAGCATTTCCGTTTCTCGCGCATAGGGGTGTCTCTGGCGGGGGGACAGAGGATCTCAAGTGCGCCCCGAGGCTACTGGGGCCGTTTCCTATCCCCAGGGAGAGGGCCGGCCCCAACCCGCTTCGCGGGTTCGTTAACAAGCTCCACGCGATATGTTTGTTTGAACAGGAAGTCTTCCTTCTTCCCGGAATAATAGACCAAGACCCGCATTTTCGTGCGATCCTTGTTCGCCCATTGGCCGTGGTACTTCCCAGGAGGAAGGCCCCGGCACTCCGACCACACCCAATTGGCTTCGCAAGACAGCAATCGGTCTTCTCCGTCAATCCGAGCGGCGATATAAGCATAGGGGCGGTGCGCTCGCTCACCGGGTAGTCCGCCTTGCATGTTGTGAATGCAATCTGTCTTGCCTCCGCCGGTCTCTGTGCAAGTAATATCGCTGGGGTCGGAAATCCCCGTGCTGGACTGTGATACTTCAACCAGGAGCGGAAACTGTTTCACTTCCTTTGCAAGCTTTTCAGGGCTGGGTTCCTTCTTCTGGCCGAAAAGAGGAAAGCACGCCGCAACGAAGACTATGGCCCAGACAGTCGCTCTGAGTTGTCTATTCACTTTGAGGAAGATCAGTCGCTCAGAATTATGGAAGAGTCTTACAGGCCAGTCAAGCGCTTCGGTCAATGGATGCTAATTCCTGAATGATTCCCATTGTGCGATCCTTGAATCGCTCCATGTATATGCGATTGGTCTCGTCGTAGTACGAATTAGCTCGCCGCCTTGCCGCCGCTTGCTCTTCCGGAGTCGTTTCATTGGTGGCATAAGTTGGCTGATTTCTTGCTCGCTCATTTGTGAAGGCATCTAATTTCTCAGCTAACTCCACCGTCCTTCTTCGCAGAGAATCTTTGGCTTCTACGTGTCTTTCAAGGTCGTAAATTGCATGCCCCAATAGTAAAGCAACAAGGAGCAACAATCCTACGCGGAGCTTTCGTCGTTGCGCCCAATCGACCCAACCGGGGTAATGGGTTTTCATGTACTCAATTCTCCCCGCCCAGTCCAATGCTTCTACAGCAAGGTAGTAAAGAAATCCGAGAGCGGCGAGCACTAGAAACACTATTTCCGACATGGGGCACACTCCCACGCGAACGAGAATGGTAGTCAGAGGCTGCCACATTCCTTGTATGAAGATACAATCCGCCGGGCTGCCTAGGATGCGCCGCGCCTCTTCGACGCTCATTCCCGCCGGGACATAAATAGTGCGAAACAGTTTTCCATCGGGCGTTTCAACCCAGGGGGTTCCGTGTGGTTTGGTGTTGTCCTGACGCGGGCGGTGGACATGATGCAGGATTTCGATGCGCTCGCGGTTATCTTGCATGTGCCCAAGGCGCAGCCAGCGAACAAAGCCAATCCACCGTTGGGCAATCCACTTCCGCAGCCACCTCTGTGATAACCGGAACCGCTCCGCGGCCTGTCCATCTCTTTTTCCATAATGCCCAAGCGCTCCTAAAGGTTTCTGTTGACTCCCGGCTACGCCCCCGATTATACTCGATTGGTGCAATACGATAATCATAATTTAACAGTATTGCAGGGCCCGAGAAAGAATCCGTATAGCACGGGCGGGCAAACCCCCTGGGCGGTGGCTCCACTGGCAACTGTCGTGGTACAAGCTGGCTTCGCTTACGGCCAGGAAACCATTGCTCTATATGACCCCTTCCACCTCTACGACTCTTGGCGTGAACGGCGAGACGGCGCGCTTCCGCCGCACCTGGTTTTTCTCAATCTTGTGCGCGAGGACGCTGCCGCTAGGGCATTTCTCGAAACCTATGGTCCACTGACGGAGCCACCTCAGGAGAGTCTATCCGCCAAAGATGTTCAGCGGGAGCTGGGCATTCCTTTGGGTCAGGCCGCCAGGGCGGCACAGCAGCAACTCGGAAAGGCGCGATCCTACTGGCAAAAGCGATCACCAAGGCCTCTATCCTCCCCTTCCTTGGCGCTAGCCTATCGCACCGGCTTTTGGCGCAGAGTGAACCTGGTGCAGTTTTGGGCGGAACAGAACGAGTTCCGGTTCCTGTATTCGCTTTGGGAAGTACTGAAGAACAGCAGGCTCGGCGTAGAGTTAAAGGCATCCTTGTTGGGGGCTCGGGGCACAACTCTTGCAAGAAAACTGAACCAGCATTTCAGGGCTGCCGACTGGCAAGCCCTCGAAAGTAATATCGAAGCAGAGAGCGCTGAGAGCCTGAGGCAGAAAGCCTTTGGCTTTCTCGGGGGCCGTGTGTCCCTTCGCCTAATCCACGTTCACCCCACCCTCTGGTTTGAGCCACACGGAAGCACTGCTCTCCGGCATTTCTGGAACTGCGAGAATCTTCTCGAAACCCTCTACATGATGTTCTTTCTCGACATCAGTCTCGAAAGACGTGTGCTCCGTTGCGAGGGCTGCGGAATCCTGTTTGCCGATGCCAAAGAGAACGTACGTTATTGCAGCACGGGCTGTGAAACTCGGACTCGCGTCCGCAACTGGTGGCGGCAGCATGGAAGGGCATACAGGGCTAAGCGACGCAAGAACAGATCCCGCAACAGACAAACCAAAGCGAGAACGTCCCGACAGGAGCGAAAGCACTGAGTCTCTACAAGCGCGGCAGTTTATGGTGATACAGGTTCCGCTTCGCGCGCCAGGCGATTCGCGAGTCATCCCGCAGCACCTCGCGGACGACAGGAAGAGAGACAGAGCGAGCAAGGCGGCGCCTCGCAGTAGGCACGCGCTCCCCAGCAGGGAAGCGTCTTGTTCGCGGCTCCAGAGCGGAGTGGCTGCCGAACCTCTTAGTTGTTCTCCACAACGGCAATTGTGCGCCAAGGCCGCGCTAA
>QHYQ01000416.1 GCA_003224175.1 Acidobacteriota bacterium | reverse complement strand
GTACCGCCAGCGAATCACCCGTGGCGAGAGGCAGCCCGCCGAGTGATGGAGAAGCGAGCGTCTAAAGGGGCCATGGCACCGCGGCCGTTGTTGGCCTTGCCCTCCGCTGCGCCCTAAACGCTGCGCCCTTCGGGCTCCGCAGGGCTGCGCTCCGGACCAGGCCAACAAAACAGGGGATGCCGTAGGTCGACCGAGATGGGCATCGACGTTCCTAGGACATCCTAGCGCGAAAGTTTTCGAGGAAAACGGGATTCGAGCACAAGGAAAGAAAAAAGAGGACCAACCAGAACACACAAAAGGGGACATTTTAAACGAGGTAACGAAGGGGGCATTTTAAAAGAGCTTTGACACGCTCGACCAATCTAGCTTGACAAAGGATGTTCCTTGCTATAACAAGTGTGCCGTTCGGAAGACCGAGAACACTTCAGACAATCCAAATCCCCGTGAAGGCGTCGGAGAAAAGGGGTGCCTCATGAAGTTCAAGAGCGTTTGCGTTCTACTTTTTGTCGTAGCCTTGTTTAATCTTCAATCCCTGAGAGCCCAGACGGCTGGTACGGGCGCCCTGACAGGCACGGTCAAGGATCCGTCGGGCGCCGTAATTCCGAATGCCACGGTAACGGCCACCAGTCGAGACACTGGGCAGGCGCGCACCACGACGACCGCAACCGACGGTACTTACAAGTTTAATTTGCTGCCGCCGGGAAATTACAGGGTGAGGATTGAGGCTGGCGGCTTCAAGCCGGTGGAAGTCCCATCCGCGACGGTCAATGTGACCGAGACAGAGGTCTTGGACCGCAACCTGGAAGTCGGCGCACAAACCCAGGCGGTCACGGTCGAAGGCGAGGTAGTGGCAATTCAGACCACCAGTTCCGCGCTCGGTACAGTGGCCGATGCGCGAACCGTGACAGAACTTCCGCTGAACACGCGGAACTACACAAACCTTTTGTCCATGTCTACCGGTGTGGCCGCCAATGTCAGCAACGCCACCACCATCGGCAAGGGCGCAACGAACATGGCTGTCAATGGCGGGTCCACGGGCCAGAACACCTATCTTATGGATGGTGTGGTTGTAAATAACTGGACGGCCCTGGGCGGCGTCACAGAAGGAACCGTGCCGTGGACGTTTGCCATGCCCAATCCCGACGCGATCTCGGAGTTCAAGATTCAGACGTCGAGCTACGACGCCGGATATGGACGCAATCCGGGCGCAAACGTGAACGTCCTCACGAAGTCGGGCACTAATAACTTCCACGGCAGCGCTTTTGAGTTTTTCCGCAACACGGCCCTGAACGCGAACGACTGGTTCCTGGCAGGCGAGGGCGCGCCCAAGGCGGTTTTGAACTCGAATGTTTATGGTGGCTCTGTGGGCGGGCCAATAAAGAAGGACAAGCTCTTCTTCTTCGTGAATTACCAGGAGAACGATCAGACGAATGGCTATGCCAGCTACAGCCAATCTCAGACCTTGCTGCCTCCGATTCCCACAGGCGATCGCGGCACGTGCGGGCCAGCGGGCTTTACGTCCTTCGCCTCGTGCGACGCGGCTGGGCAAGCTTTTGTGAAGGCCCTGGCGACGAACATGTGGCAATCCGCACCACAGAACGGCACTGCCGTGATTCAGAACCCTGCGGCCTGCGGAGCTGGTTGCGATGCCATGGGCCTGTACAACATCAATCCCATCGCCATCAGTATTCTTCAGCTCAAGCTGCCCAACGGCAGCTACTTCGTTCCGGGTTCGGGCGATTTTCCGAACTGCTCCCCCGCCGGATTCTGCAGCCACCGCTTCCAGAATCCCGCCTCCTTCAAAGACCACCAAGGCATTGGCAATGTCGATTACGTGATCAACAGCAAGAACACATTTTCGGGCCGGTACGTCTATGAGGCCGATCCCATCAATGCCAATTTCCCGGCGGTCAATGCGCTGGAGCCAGGCAATGCCGTGCCGGGCAACACGGTTTCGACCCGAAAAACGAATCAGGACGTCGTGGCGAAGCTGACCACGATCGTCTCCAACAATGCCGTGAACGAATTCCACGTCGGCTATCAGCGCAACGTGACGGTGAATAGCGAGGCGGTTTTGTTCCATAACTCGCAATTGGGCATCCAGGACTTCGTCTCTCCGTTCACCCCTGGGGTGCAGGTGGACAATATGTCGTACATTAACATCGGACCTGGGGGCAGCTTCATGGACTTTGGCGTGCATCCCTTCTTCGGTTCTCACGCCAATTACAACCAATTTATCGTGGGTGACCAGATTTCCATCACCCACGGTAAGCACACGTTTCGAGTGGGCTTCGACGTAGAGCGTGTGCAGGGTGCTTCCGTCTCGGGAACCGGGTCGGTGGGACAACCTGCGTTCCCGACATTCTCAGACTTCTTGATCGGACGGGCGGGGGGTTGCGGCCTATCGGCTCCAGGCGAGGATCCCTCCCATCCGGGCGGGTGCAATGGCGGCACGGCGAGCAACATAACAGGGACGGGAGGCACC
Source organism: Acidobacteriota bacterium (assembly GCA_003224175.1). Taxonomy (GTDB): domain Bacteria; phylum Acidobacteriota; class Terriglobia; order Acidiferrales; family UBA7541; genus Palsa-189. The sequence goes on along the minus strand of QHYQ01000416.1, from coordinate 620 downwards.
ACGACCGCGAACTCCAAGTCTCAGGTGAATCCCCGCGTGCTTTTGCCCAGCGCCTTCGTCCAGGATGACATCAAGGTGAACGCGCGGTTCACGCTGAACCTGGGACTGCGATGGGAATTCGATCGGTGGCCGACTGAGAACAATGGAAACTACTCTACCTTCTGGCAAGTTCTGGCCAGCAATTCGGCGCCGCCGATTGTCGCGAGCTGCGCGATCGGCGCGGCGGCGTGCTCGGGAGAGAGTCTGGTTGGCTACGTCGTGCCCAGCAACTACACTTCTGTGATTCCGGCGGGCGTTTACCAGAACAATACTCCCTACTACACGCGGAAATCCGCCCCCTTGGACGATTTTGCGCCCCGGATCGGGTTCGCCTGGCAGCCAACCGCCAGCAACAAGTTGGTCCTTCGCGGCGGCGCCGGGTATTTCTATGACCTGATCTCGGGCCAATATACCGGCAACTTTGGTCGCTCTAACCCGCTCTTTGGACCGCCCGCAAGCGGGTCGCCCGCTGCGACCCTGCAGAATCCGTGGGCTATTCCCGGAGGAGTGGTTTCCGCCGGTCCCGGCTATTTCGGGTTCGTGCCTCGCTGGATCATACCGGGGAATTGTGCCACCGTAGT
>QHYQ01000417.1 GCA_003224175.1 Acidobacteriota bacterium | reverse complement strand
TGGCGCTGTACGTGGACTGGAAGAACCTCTACAAGCGGCCCGCCACGCCCGGGGAACAGCTACACGGAGAAGAGCCGCAAACGCAGTTTGGGCGCATGTGCGCGAAGTTAGATATCGAAGTCATCGCCGCCAGTTCGCCGCAAGCGAAGACTTAGGTTTCATATTGCACCTCATCCCGCCCGTGCAACGTTGAAAGTCGGCTGCCAGGCTCGTCGGCCTCCTTGGCCTTTGAGAATGGCACCTCTTTCCAGGGGTTCATAGAGACACCGGTTGAGATTGTCGTAACGGTGCTTTTGCAGGCGACCCTTTCTGGCCCAAAAGTTAATTGTAGTGGTTGTCACGCCATGCCGCACACTCATCTCTTTAGCGGTGAGCAGCCCCTTGGCGCGCAGCCTGCTATAGCGACACTTCAGATTAAAAGCTTGTCGGATGTGAGCAATCTTTTTGAGGTTGAACGTTTCGTTCTGCCAGGTCCGTCGCCCTTTCTCGTTCAGGATCTCTGCAACCTCGCGATCACAGTAGCGGTCCAAGAGTTGATCCACCTCGGCGACGACCTCCGGCTTTGTTTTCCGAATTTGTCCAATTGGCAAGGGCTTGGCCAGTGTAAAACTTCGAGTGGCGCCGCCGCGTAGACGCACGTGGACCTGGATCGTCTCTCTCTTAGTCAGCGTCACATCCTCGATGAGGAGGCGGAGAATACGCTTCCGTTCCCGAGGTTCGACAGATGGATCATTCCATATCCGTGGGAAGTCCGTGGCGAGAGACAACAGCTGCTCGCGAGTTTGGGAGTCAATCAGAAGGCGCTGCTTCTTTGTCTGTTGTTCGTATTGCGTCTGCACTTCAGCCAGGATGCGAAGCTTGTTGTTCCATTCCGATTCCAGGTTGTCAGCCACAAGCCTGTTCGCCGGGTCCACGTTCATGTAACGCCGTCGGGAGAGTTCAGCTTCGTACCGTGCCCGCTCGACATGCTTCCGCCGCAGTGTGTCGCTCTCCATGATCCGGGCTTCGACTTCCTGCTGAACTGCAAGAGCAATTTCCAAGGTCATGGGCTGCATCAGTTCGAGCAGCAGCTCACTGATCGCTCGATCGACAACGGCACCAGGCACGTGTTGACAGACCTTTTCCGCGTTCCGAACGGATGCTTCTTGGCACACATATGTTGGGGTCACCCGGTGATAGGCCACACTGTAACGTACACCCATACGTTCTCCGCAGATTCCGCATAGGACGCGGCCTTGCAGAAGCGCCGGCCCCTCGCGTGCTGGACCGCCTTTGCGTGCTTCTCCGAATCCAAGTGCATTTTCGGCGAGTCGCTTTTGATTAGCCTCAAACTGTTCCCAGGTGATGTAGCCGGAATGAGTCCCGGGAATCACAAACTGCCACTCAGATCGTGGAACCTTCCTCGTACTGTGTTTTCCATCCGGCAACCGGCGTGTGCGCACGCGACCATACACAAAGGCGCCAGCGTAGCGAGGGTTGTGCAACACCTGAAGGATGCGAGAATGCCCCGCCCGCACCCAGTGCAACTCTCCCTTATTCACTCCCTTGCGGAGGCGCCGCGGAAACCGGAGGCCTTGATCATGAAACAGCTTCACAGTTTGCATCGCTGAGCCGGTCCGCTCGAATGTTTCGAAGACCAAGCGAATGGCGGTCTGGACTTCGGTATCTGGATCGAGAATCAAAACACCATCGTCCCGGTAAACCAGGCCGACCGGTGGCGGCATCTCGAGTTCGCCGCGTCGAGCCTTGTTGAGCATCCCTCCTCGCATCCGGGCCTGAAGGAAGTGAAGCTCTGCCTCCGACATGGTGCCTTTCAAACCGAGCAACAGCCGATCATTAAAATTCGCTGGATCGTAAATCCCATCCTCGTCAAAAATGAGCGTGCCAGCCAGAGAGCACAGCTCGATCAGCCTGTGCCAATCGGCGGAGTTGCGGGCCAAGCGCGATACCTCCAGCCCCATGACCAAACCCGCTTTGCCAAGGGCGACCTCGCTTACGAGCTTCTGAAAACTGTCCCGCCCAGCCGCTTGCGAACCGGACTTGCCGAGATCACTGTCGAGAACATGGATCCGTTCAAGCGGCCAGCCCAGCGCCACGGCGCGGTCTCTCAGGGCATACTGCCGTTGTGTGCTCTCGGTGTTCTCCAGGACCTGACGCGGTGTGGACTGCCGAATATAGAGGTAGGCATCGTGCTCCAGATGCTGCGAAGTAACTTTTAGTTCAGACATGCAGAAAATTCTCCTGTCGACTACTGAGGATCAAACTGGCTAGCAATCGAATCAGTTCAGCTCTAGGTAGGGCGGGGGCCGGTAATTCGCAAACCAGTTCGGGTAGACGTGTCGATACTGTTGCTGGTGTGAGTTGAGCCCAAGCCGCTAGGCCACAGCGCATGAGGACAGCGCAGCCTTGCAGCTGCCCTATACGGCCATCCCGCTGGACCGCCTGCCGACGCAGTCCTTCGTAAGCATTCACAGCTCCTTCGGGGATCGGTGAAGCTATGCCGGCCTGCGCGGTTTTTTTTTGCTCGCCAAGGCCCGCTCCAGACTGCGCCGGTGAACTGAGATTCCAAACTTTTCCTGAACCGCTTTGATACAGGCGACGGTCGTCAAGCCCAGCTCGGCCGCCCGCAAGCTCCGCACATATTCGATAACGCGGCTGGAGAGCTTGTGCCCTCCCTTGGGCCCACGGTGCTTCGGAAGCAGCCCGCTTAAGCCTGCTTGCCGGAATGCCGCCTGCGTCTGATAAAAGGTCGGACGCGAAACGCCGAACCGTGTAGCCACATCGACGATCGAGATTCCTTCCACGTCGTGTCGTCGCAGCATTTCGTAACGGGCCTGGAGAAGATCCTTGGGATCGAAGAATGGGTTCTGCCTGAATAAAGCATCGGAAATCGAGTCGGGCCGCGAGTTTAGGGTACCCGTGCGTTTGAGCTCCCGTGCTTTTTGGTCGGGCTTTTTTCCTTTTGCCATTTGCTCGCCGAGTGTAAAATATGTAAATAGTATTATGCCTCATTAATCCAACAAGGTCAAGCATAAATTGAGCCATATCCCCTCCAAGCAAGGCTTTCTGTATTGATGTGCAAGCATTATTAGGAGATAGAGCGCATCCACGGAAGCAACCCGCCGCACCGATCCATTGTCGCTGCGGCGAAATTATTCTATCATATGCGGCGATATTTACCTTACACATCTCGCGCCCCGCGTTCGGCTCGTGCCCGCCTGTTCAAAAGGCCCCGAAGTTCCAGAAGATCGTCTACACGGAAAGCCGACCGACCCGCAGAGATGCGAGTGAAGGCGTCTTCAGCCATTTGGTCTGTCACGTTGGTCAGGAAGGACTTCAGCTCCCCAGCCTGGTCGTAGTAGAAGACCCGATCCTCACCCCAGTTGAATCTTCGTGTCACCAATTCGTATTCGGTGCCACGTAGCGGATGAAAAGGGTGGGTTACACGGAACCAGCGTGAGTTCGTTCCCACACAACCTGCATTCGATGACTTTCGCCAAGGGGCGTGTGGAGCGGATTCACGGGGTCCATCAGGACCGGTTGGTGAAAAAACTACGGCGGAAGCAAAGCAGCAATCACGAACACGCGAACGTGTATCTGGCCAGGGAATATCTGCCGGAACACAACCGGAGATTTGCACGAGCGGCGGCGCAGCCAGAAGACTTTCACCGTCGCGCGCCGCGCGCTGCGGAACTGGACGGGATTTTCCGGTTGGAGAGCGAGCGCACCATCAGCGACGACTGGGTGGTGCGCTACGACAACCGGTGGTTCCAACTCGAGGGGCAAGGTCGCTACTACGCGCCCGCCCAGGGCAAAGTGTTGGTGTGCGAAGGGCGGCACGGCAGCCTGGCCATCGAGTACCGCGGCCGCGCGCTGCGATGGCAGGAAATCTCGGCGCCCCTCAGGCCGGCTGTGCCC
>QHYQ01000415.1 GCA_003224175.1 Acidobacteriota bacterium | reverse complement strand
CCGTAACAAATTCGCCATGGCTGTGACCTACAGCATTCCGAATGTCAAGGTCAGCAATGCGGTGGCGCGGGGCTTCCTGCACGATTGGGAGTGGATTACCACTTACTTGGCTGAATCCGGACAGCCTATAACTGCTTTGTCTGGGGTCGACTCCAATTTCAACGGCGACAGTGCCGGCGACCGCGCGATCTTTAATCCAAATGGCGCTGGACAGACCGGCTCAGTCGTGAACGCGGTATGTAACGATCTCCCGGGCGGCGCGACCAGAATAGTGGCCAAGGCCTCATCTTGTGCTAGCTCCGCGAACGTGGTTGGCTATGTGGCCGCTAAGCCGGGCGCAAGGTATGTCCAAGCGGGCAAAGGCGCGTTATCAACACTTGGCCGGAACACCATCAGCACTCCAGGCTTGAACATTTGGAATATGTCGGTGCTGAAGAACATTGTTCTTACCGAGCGGTTCAGACTTCAGTTCCGGATCGCCACCTACAACACTTTCAATCACCCCAACCCGAGTCTTGGGCTGCCGACAAACAATGGCACGGTCGATCAGAACGATAATCCCAATCCCCTCAGCACAACTTATGCACTCGTGACCTCACCTCTCTTCCTCGACAACAGCGAATTCAACGCGGGCAGCCGAAGGATGGAGCTGGGTCTGAAGGTTATCTTCTAAGCGACTCCTGGAACCCGAAAATGTCCAAAGGGAGGGCCTGCGGGCCCTCCCTTCTTTTTTTGCCAATCCGGATGGTGTGCGTCACACCTAGACCTTTGAAGACACAGGCTGTGCAGTCCGGCAAAGCGATTTTCGGGCGGATTCGAGTTACGCGGAATCGAAACCGGAATCCAGTGCTGTCCCAAGAAAGTCAGAGCGGTCCACCGTAACTGCTTGATTGAACGAAAGTAAGGGGCCTCTGTGAGTTTTGTCGATTTCAATTTTTGGCCTCTGTTTTGGCGCCATTCTACTGCTTTCCAGCTTGCTCCGGAGGCAGTAGATGAACCAAGGCCGAACCGTTTTCTCTCAACTCGTGGAGTTCCTCCCCACCTACCAGTTTCAAATTTGCGTCGAGCGGTACCAGGGCAATCGTTACGTCAAAGATTTCTCCTGCTGGGATCAGTTCCTTTGTTTGGCGTTTGCTCAGCTCACCTATCGCGAAAGTCTCCGCGATATCGAAGTCATCTACTGCCTCCGGAGCAAGCTGGAAAGCAGTAGAATGGCGCCAAAACAGAGGCCAAAAATTGAAATCAAAAAACTCACAGAGGCCCCTTACTTTCGTTCAATCAAGCAGTTACGGTGGACTGCTCTGACTTTCTTGGGACAGCACTGATAAGCGCTCATAAAAACGATCGTTATTTCCGAAGCGATTGCTTGAATTTCGCACGCCGCTGCTACACCACCCATGCCATAGCAACCCCTCCCTCGAAGTCAGACCTTTGGGAAATGGCTCGGGAGCCAACGCTGGATCTGCCGTGGACTTTCGTTGGTCTCGCGGGAGGTACCCTCAGCCGGGCGAGTGCTAAATCTCACCTATCCAGTAACTCTCTTGGGCGTTTCCTATCAATTACAGGACCATTATCGATGTGTGAAATATGTCACAGACAGAAGAACTAGCTTGAGATAAAAGCGTGGACGACCATCTAGCGGTGCGCCCAACCCTTCCGCGAACCTCTAGATTGGCATTCCGTCCAAGGCGGCGGTGACGTCAGGGGCGGCACATGAAGCCATTTTCAAACTTATGATGGTCCGACCTGCTACCCGCGAGACGGAGATGGTCGACCTACTCGACCGGATTTTGGATAAGGGCATGGTTATGGACGCTTGGGCGCGCGTCGTCCTGGTCGGTATTGACCTGATCACGGTCGAGGCACGCGTCGTGGTCGCTTCCATCGACACCTACCGCAAACACGCCCGACCAATTGGCCTCCTCGATTCACTTTGGCCCCAACCACCCGTATTGAAGGAGAAGGCGAGAGCGGTTCGCCGTCGAAACCTGGCGCTCAATCCGGGATAACTAGCTCACCTCAGTCAGAGAAACACGTGAGGCGGGCGCTAGGATCCGGGCCCCCGGTTCCAGATTTTTTGCCAGGGGCTTCGGACTTCGTGACGTGACGCGATAGATTCTGGACCCATTCCGAAAATTGCTGTGCCCCTGCTTTCACCTTTCTGACGCGTGGCGACGGCTAACCTACCCTTTTGGAAAATATCCGAACCGAAGGAGAGGATGCGCATGTCGTTTGAAAAAGTCCTGGACCCCTCCCGGTCGAATGGAGCTAACGACGTAGCCGACCCTATTGGTCGGATACATCCCAGGCCTTCTTGACCCGATAATGCCTGAGGCCGCGAAGGTCGACCCCGGCCCAATCGCAGGAGCACACCTCCAGCGTGTCATTCAGCGTCTGCGTCCAGGCCCTGAAGCCGTTTGCACCAAGGCCGCGCTGTGGAACGACGTGGTCGTGGACCAGCACCCTCCCCTTTGTGAGTGTCTTGGGAATGTGCGCCACGTAACGCATACCGTTCATTCGCGTATTCTCCCGTTGAGACCAGTGTACACGCGACGCGGCGCTATCATTTGGGCCTGGGAATACGAGGCTGTCGTTGGAAACGCGGGTCCCCGGGGCCCGAAAGCTGATTTCCGTGGCGATGGTTCCCCCGGTGGAAAATTTGGTTCCTCTGCTACGGGTCCCGTAGCGCTAATTCGAGCGATCAAAAACCTATTTCTATCGGCAGCCTGATGCTCTGGCGTACGAGCCCCGCTTCTTGATAATGTTAGCGTCGTTCGAGCGCGGTTTCCAACCGCGATGGTCCGCGAAGGAGGTTAACCAAATGTCCTACGGCAACCTTGGATCACTGCTCCCTATCGCCACCTTCCAAATGACGATGGACAACATCCCCGCAGGCCCCCTGGTCGTCGAAAGCCAAAACGTACTTGATTCGACACCCCAGGGGGATCTTTCATGGATCAGTGGCACGGTCCTCGGACGCCACTTCTCTGGAACGTACTCAGAGCCCACAAGGAGACTCACGATTGGGCGCAAGTGTTTGGCACGTACCATTGGACGTTCCGCGGCGGGCTTATTTACACACCTGGAGCGACGATTTGCCAGGGCGAGGACTATTATTTTTTGCAGGGAGAGTACGGCATTTATCGCATAACGATCCGGGTGCTAGGTCCCAATCCGAGCGGCGACGTCGACGCTGTCGCCAAAGGTGTTTGGGTCCGTATCCTCGTTGTACCGGCCGCGCCAACGGTACGGAAGGTCATTCTTGATGAGGATGCACAACGGAACAGGATAAACCCGTATCGTTCCCCAAAAAGGGGAAAGATCAACCGTAAGGGGGGTCGACGGCGGTGCGGTTAGGAGATCGGGGAGAAAGCGAAGGCTGCTCTGTAATGGAGCAGATATCGGTTGCGTCGGTTCCATCGACAACATCGCCGAACGCGAAAGCGGTTTCAGTCCGGCGGTCTCGAACCAGGCAGCGAAGGCAATTCGCGACACCTTTCGAAGCTGGAAACTGCCCACGCGCAGCGACAAGGCGATCGAGGATCTGTCGCGGATGTTCAATCCCATTATCCGGGGTTGGCTCCAATACTACGGGCGATACTACGCCGCTGGCTGGATGGCCCACTGGAAGATAGGACTGTTTTGCGTAACCGGGCGGCTTCACACCTTTGCCACTAGGTCTCCCGCATTGTTCGCAACGCGCGCTGGCCATGTGGGACACCTCCGTGCGGCGGATTCTATATCCAAAAAGCAAAAAGGCCGTAATTCATTCACCGAAGTTCGTGTCACGCGGTCTTTGCCAGCCACGCTAGGAAAATGATTGGGGGTCAGTGTTCATGTCGTCCTGAAGAATCTCCCGAGGCGCAGGGGCATCACCCGAGGGTTCACCCAGCCAAAATTGAGCACAAAAATTGAGCACAGTCGGTCTAGAGGGCAAGATAGTCCTAGACGATCACATCCACAAATAGCCAGTGTTTATAGGGGTATTAGATGGTGCCGGGCGTGGGATTCGAACCCACACGAGGAAAATCCCCACGGGATTTTAAGTCCCGAACGTCTGCCATTCCGTCAGCCCGGCACTCCTGGCAGATATGCAGAAACATTATCATTTCCGTGCGCGGCGACAAAGGAGCGACGGCCGCTTTGCCACACTCTTCTTGGCCGCTTAGCCTGATCAGCTCAGCTGATCAGCTATCCGCGTTCTCCCAGCAGCGATCGGGCTGCCCGGCCGCTTGCCCTTCTCAGTTTGACGGCAATAAGTGGATAGCGGCCGGAGGAAGGCCTCAGTACTCTCCCCAGAACAGCGAGCGTGCCGAGCTGTCTCGGTTCCTGGCGGCGCCAATTTGGAAGCACTCCAATTTGGATCGCAAACCATTTTGGCCGCCACCCAATATGAGTCTTGTTCATCCGCGAGCGCGAACCGAGGATGAATCGCACGAAACTCTCGAGGAGGAGACGTGAACACGAAAAAATTGAGTCTGCTGATTTTGATTGTGCTTGTCGTGAACCTATCGGCATTTGCAAACAACGCTAAGACCGTGCCTTTTCGGACGGACTTGACTTTGAACGGGAGTAAACTTCCGAGTGGATTTTATGAGATCAGCTGGGTTTCGCACAGCCCCGAAGCCACGGTAAAGTTCGTCAAAGCCGGCCAGGTCATGGCGACAGCCATGGGCAAATGGGTGGACCGCGGAACCAAGTACAGGGCAGATGCCCTTGTATACACGAATAATCCTGACGGCTCGCACACGCTGCTCGAAATACGATTTGCGGGCCAAAAACAGGCGCTTGTTTTCGCGGGCCTGAACTGATCAAGCTTGTCGCATGCCAATCGGGATACGGGCACGTCTCGGCTCAGGATACGCTGGGACAATTCGGCGATTCGCGCCATCCGCTTTGGCTGCGTTGCGGGGTGAAGTCTTAGCGTGTTAGCATCGTGGCCACGAGAAGTTCCGGCTTTGAGCGAATTGCGGCTTAGGATCGCTCGCAGGGCCGGGCCTTAGCCCAACTTCCGCAGCGAACGCAGAATGAGGAGCGAATAACGATGACACGGCTGCTTTCCAGAATTTTCATGGCTGGCGCGCTGATGGCGCTGGTTTTCTCCCTGCACGCACAGACGCGCCCCGTGCAGAGCTTTGACACCTCGGCCGGCGAAGTCAAAATTACACCGATTTATCACGCCACCCTGCTGATCCAGGCGGGCGGCAAGAATATCTATGTGGATCCGGCCAAACCCGCCAGCTTCACCGGTTTGCCACCGGCAGACCTGATTCTGGTGACCGATATTCACGGCGATCACGTCGATCAGGACCAGAGTTCCATCAAGACCATCAGCAAGCCGGGTACCGTAATCTGGGCGCCGGCGGCGGTACAGAAGTTCGTTACCACAGCCGCCGTGATCTCCAATGGGGACACGAAGAAGTGGGACAAGTGGACCGTCGAAGCGATTCCCATGTACAACATGACGCGGGGTCCCGAAGCTGGCAAGTATTTCCATGATAAAGGCCGGGGCAACGGGTACGTTCTCACCTACGGCGGCAAGCGCTTCTATATTTCCGGGGATACTGAGGCTATTCCGGAGATGAAGGCGCTCAAAAACATTGACGTCGCTTTTGTGTGCATGAATTTGCCTTATACGATGCCGGCGGAAGAGGCTGCCGACGCGGTGAAGGCGTTTCATCCCAAGGTGGTGATTCCTTATCACTATCGCGGTCAGCCATCTGGCGATGTGAACGCGTTCAAGCAGAGGCTCGAGGGCTCGGGAATCGAAGTGCGGTTGCTGGACTGGTATCCGAAGGCTTCGTAAATCCGAGGACTCGGTTCAGGCATTACACGGCGTTTTCGAGAGTGGATTAGATCGCGAGCGGGTGAGACTGGTTCTTGCCCGCTCTTTTTTGTCCAGTGACCCCCAATCAAGCGGCAACGCGGTGGAGAGGTCATTTTCAGCGCGACAATGCACTAGAACTGCGGGGCGTTGCTTTGCGCAGCGAGCCGGCTCGTGGAAGGTACTCGTAGACTATGAGTGAGATCGTGACAAAGAAGGCGATGCGTATGGAAACCGATAGCATGGGACCGATCGATGTCCCTGCGGATGTCTATTGGGGCGCTCAGACCGCGCGTTCGCTGGAGCATTTCAATATCGGCCGGGACATCATGCCGCCGGAGCTGATTCGCGCCTTCGGAATTTTGAAAAAGGCCTGCGCTATGGTGAATCAGGAACTGGGCAAATTGCCGGGCGACAAAGCGCGCCTGATCCTTCAAGCCTGCGAGGAAATCATCTCCGGCACACTGAATGACGAATTTCCACTGCGCATCTGGCAAACGGGCAGCGGCACGCAAACCAACATGAATGCGAACGAAGTCATCGCCAATCGCGCCATCGAGCTGGCCGGGGGCGTGCTCGGGTCGAAGAATCCGATCCATCCCAACGACGATGTCAATATGTCTCAATCTTCCAATGACACTTTTCCCGCGGCCATGCATATTGCCGCCGCCGAACGCGTGCACAACGCGCTGATTCCTTCGGTGAAGCGCGTGCAGCAAGCGCTGGAAGCGAAGGCCAAAGAGTTCGCGGACGTAGTAAAGATTGGCCGCACGCACCTGATGGACGCCACGCCGCTCACGGTTGATCAGGAGATTGGCGGATGGGCCAGCCTGGTAGAGCGCGATGTAGCGCGGCTCGAACAGTCCCTCGACGGCGTTTACGATTTGGCGATCGGCGGCACTGCCGTAGGCACCGGGCTGAATGCGCATCCCGAATTTGCCGAGCGCGCGGCGAAAAAAATTGCCGACCTCACGCACCTGCCGTTCCGCTCGCACCCCAATAAATTTGCGGCGCTCTCCGCGCACGACGAACTGGTCTATGCCCACGGCGCGATCACCACGCTGGCCGGGTCGCTGATGAAAATTTCCAATGACATTCGCTGGCTCGCTTCGGGACCGCGCTGTGGCTTGGCGGAAATCCATATTCCCGAAAACGAGCCGGGCTCGTCGATCATGCCCGGCAAAGTGAATCCTACGCAATGCGAAGCCATGACCATGGTGGCGGTACAGGTGCATGGGAATAACGCGGCGATTGCCTTCGCCGGCTCGCAAGGAAATTTCGAGTTGAATGTCTTCAAACCTGTGCTGATTCACAATTTTCTGCACTCGGTGACGCTGGTGAACGATGCTTGCCGGGGATTCGTCGATTACATGATCCGCGGAATCACGCTCAACCGCGCCAAGATCGATGAGTATGTGCGCAATTCGCTGATGCTGGTGACGGCGCTGAGCCCCAAGATCGGCTACGATAAATCAGCCAAAATCGCGCATGAAGCTTACGTCCAGGGGCTCAGCCTGCGCGAAACCTGTCTGAAACTCGGGTATTTGAGCGGCGAGGAATTCGATCAGCTGGTGCGCCCCGCTGATATGACCCATCCTTGAGGACTCGGCTATGAGAACCATTTTCGCGATCTTCCTGCTTGCCTTCGTGCTTGCCTTTTGTTGTGTGGCAATGTCGCCTCGTGCCTTCGCGCATCACGGCGATGCGGGCTATGACACCTCCAAGCAGGTCACCGTCAAGGGAGCGGTTACAGAATTCCACTTCCAAAACCCTCATATCGAGATTTTCATCGACGCAAGGAAAGACGATCACTCGATCGAAAAGTGGCACGGCGAGCTCAATAGCCCCAATCTCGTGTCGCGAATGGCAGGTTGGAACGGGAAGACGCTCAAGCCGGGGGATGAGATCGTCTTGATAGGGTATCGGGCGAAGAATGGTTTGAACGTCCTGCGCTTGGAAAAGGTTTTATTGGCTAACGGCACCGAAATCTTCCCCAAGAACGGAAACGGCGTGACCGTATTCTGAAGGGTTGCTCGGTCGAGCTGAGCTCTCGGGCAAGGCTCGCTGCTTTACTTGAGAAGACGCTGATTCCTAGTAGCGACTGACGGGTCTGCTTTTCCGTTACTAGCACCGGTTGCGCGTCCTCCAACCAACTGTATTAACCGCATCGCGCAAGGAGCCTCTATGCACTACACACGACTTGGAACGACCGGCCTCATTGTTTCGCGCTTCGCTTTCGGCACCATGACCTTCGGCAGCGATCCGCGCTTTCCTACGGTGGCAAAAGTGGATCTCGATTCGGCCAAAGCGATGATCGAACGCGCTCTCGATGCCGGGGTGAACTTTTTCGATACCGCCGACGGCTACTCGGGCGGGGAATCCGAAATTTACCTCGGGAAGTTTCTGGCTGCCCGGCGCAAAGACGTTGTGGTCGCCACGAAGGTGGGCTTCCGCGCGGGAGAATCCATCACGCAAGCGGGGCTTTCGCGACGCCACATCTTCGAGGCCTGCGACACGAGCCTGAAGAAGCTTTCCACGGATTGGATCGACCTCTACATCGTGCATAAGGTGGACGCCTTCACGCCAGTCGAAGAGACTCTCGAAGCGCTGAACGATCTGGTGCGCGCCGGGAAGGTGCGCTACCTCGGCTTTTCCAACTGGCCGGCCTGGCAGGCGGCCTCCGCGCTTGCCATTCAAAAAGAGCGCGGCTGGGCCCGCTTCACTAGCGGCCAGATGTACTACTCGCTGCTCACGCGTGACCTCGAACACGAATTCGTACCCTTCTTGCGGGCCACCGGCACCGGCATGACGGTTTGGAGCCCGCTCACCGGCGGATTTCTCAGCGGGAAGTACACACGCGATAGCTTCCAGCAGAAAGAGAAGGAGAAGGGAAATCGCTTGGCCGGCTTCGACTTTATTCCCTTCGATAAGGAATTGGGTTTTCGCGTCGTCGAAAAGATGCGCGAGATCGGGCGCGCTCACGGCGCCAGCGTTGCGCAGGTAGCGCTGGCCTGGCTGCTGGCGAAGCAAGGCCTACAGGCGTGTCGTACATCCCTAAAGCCTGATTCTCCGCCCGGGCTTCTGTACCCATCGAGAGGAGTGCCCGTCGTGCCCGCATCGTCTGAGAAAAGCCTGTCCGCGTTGCTCGATGAGCGGCGAACTTTCCCGCCGCCGGAGGAGTTTCGGCGGCAGGCCAATGCAGGGGACCCTGCCATTTACGATCGTGCCCTGCGTGATCCCGAAGCCTTCTGGGCCGGCGAAGCCAAAAAGCTCGACTGGTTCACGCCATGGCAGAAGGTGCTGGAATGGAATGTCCCATGGGCCAAATGGTTTGTGGGCGGAAAGCTCAACGTTGCGTACAACTGCGTGGATCGCCACGCGCATTCCGCGCGACGCAATAAAGCCGCGATTATTTGGGAAGGGGAGCCCGGCGATTCGCGGGCGCTCACGTACGGGATGCTGGAACGCGAGGTGAATCGCTTCGCGAACGCGCTGCGGTCGCTCGGCGTGGCTAAAGGCGATCGCGTGGCCATTTACATGGGCATGGTGCCGGAACTGGCCATCGCCATGCTCGCTTGCGCGAAAATCGGCGCGCCGCACAGTATCGTTTTCGGGGGATTTTCCGCCGAGGCACTGCGCGAACGCATCAATGATGCGAAGGCAAAAGTGGTCGTCACCTGCGACGGCGCATGGCGACGGGGCAGCGTCGTGCCTCTGAAAGCAAGCGTGGACGAAGCGCTGCGCGGCACGCCTACGATTCAGAATGTGATCGTCGTCCGCCGCATTGGGGATGCCGCCAAGGCGGCGATGCAGCCCGGGCGCGACGTCTGGTGGCATGACGTCACCGGAGCCGCTTCGGATAAATGCGCCGCCGAACCCATGGACGCCGAAGACATGCTCTTCGTTCTCTATACCAGCGGCACAACGGGCAAACCCAAAGGCATCGTGCATACCTCGGCCGGATATCTGGTGGGGGTCTCTACGACGCACCGCTACGTCTTCGACATCAAAGAGGAAGACGTCTATTGGTGCACGGCGGATATCGGCTGGGTTACGGGACATTCTTATATCGTGTACGGGCCGCTGGCGAATGGCGCGACCTCGCTGATGTACGAGGGCACGCCTGACTATCCGGATCGTGACCGCTTCTGGTCCGTCATCGACAAATATGGCGTAAACATTTTCTATACCGCGCCGACGGCGATTCGCACGTTCATGCGCTGGGGCACGGAATTGCCGGCGCGGCATTCGCTTTCGAGCCTGAGGCTTTTGGGTACCGTCGGCGAGCCGATCAATCCGGAGGCTTGGATCTGGTACAACGATTATATCGGCCGCCGGCGGTGCCCCATCGTCGATACATGGTGGCAAACGGAAACGGGCATGATCCTGATTTCGCCGCTGCCGGGTCTGACCGCGACGAAGCCAGGCTCGGCGACGCGCCCGCTTCCCGGCATTGTCGCCGAAGTCGTCGACGCCAAAGGCGACGCCGTTGGCCCGGGAGCCGGCGGTTACCTTGTGCTCAAACGCCCTTGGCCGGCCATGATGCGCACGATTTACGGAGATCCCGATCGCTATGTGCAGCAATACTGGTCGCGCTATCCGGGCATGTATCTCACGGGCGACGGCTGCAAGGTGGATAAAGACGGATATTTTTGGCTGCTGGGCCGCGTGGACGACGTCATGAACGTAGCCGGACACCGCATCTCGACTTATGAAGTGGAGAGCGCTCTGGTGGATCATTCTTCGGTGGCCGAAGCGGCGGTGATCGGCAGAACGCACGACGTCAAGGGCCAGGGCATTTCCGCGTTCGTTACCTTGAAGGAAGGCGTAGCCGCTGACGACGCGCTGAAAAACGAGCTGAAGCAGCACGTCGTGGGCAAGATCGGCGCCATCGCACGGCCGGATGACATCTTCTTCGTATCCGAGCTTCCCAAGACGCGCAGCGCGAAAATCATGCGGCGCCTGCTGCGCGACATCGCCGAGGGCCGAATCCTGGGAGATACGACCACCTTGGCTGACCCGGCCGTTGTGGCGCGCCTAAAGACGCAATACCAGGAAGAGGGCTAAGCGGAGCGGGGTTCCAGAAAGATTGACGGCGTTCCGGTGTCCCTCTAACATCTAGGGAGTCCTTTATATGCCTGCCAATTTGCCAGTTCCGCTGCGCGACCGGCTGGGCCGCCCGCTCGAGAGTCTGCGCCTCTCGGTGACGGACCGCTGTAATCTGCGCTGCCTCTACTGCATGCCCGAGGAAGATTACGTCTGGCTGCCGCGACAGGAATTACTCAGCTTTGAGGAATTGGTCCGGCTCGTCGATATTTTCACGGAACTGGGAGTCACTCGCCTGCGGCTGACGGGCGGGGAACCGCTGCTGCGTCACAACGTCGATCGCCTGGTGGCCATGCTGACGCAAAATCCGCGCATTATGGATCTTGCGATGACCACGAATGGCGTGCTCTTTGCGGAGCAAGCCGAGACGCTCAAACGCGCAGGTCTCGGACGCGTGACGATTAGCCTGGACACTTTGCAACGGGAGCGGTTTCGGCTAATGACGCGCCGAGACGAGCACGATCGCGTGCTCTCTGCGTTCGGCGCGGCGCGCCGAGCCGGATTCAAGGGCACCAAACTGGACGCGGTAGTCATGCGCGGAGAAAACGACGGCGAGCTTGCCGATTTGATCGAGTTCGGCCACAAGAATGATGTAGAGGTTCGTTTTATCGAGTACATGGACGTCCTCGGCGCGACGAAGTGGAGCATGGCGAAAGTGGTCTCGCGCGACGAAATGCTGCAGCGCCTCGAAGAGCGTTACGGCAAGATTAGACCCGCGGCCGAAACGAGCTCCGCTCCTGCTTCGCGATTTTTGCTGCCCGATGGTACCGTCTTCGGCATCATCGCCTCCACGACTTCACCTTTTTGCCGAACCTGCGATCGCAGCCGCATTACCGCGGATGGGGTGTGGTATCGGTGTTTATATGCGACGAACGGCACCGATTTGCGGAAGCTGTTGCGCGGCACCGCTGCGACCGCAAACGCCTCGCGGGGAGCCGCCAAGAGTGACAGTGACATTGCCAGCGTCATTGCTGAAGCGTGGCGCGAACGTGAGGATCGAGGCGCCGAGGAACGGGCGTCGCGAAATCACCGCGAGGCCTTCATAGGCATCGAGGAACTGCGGAGAGATCCGCACCTGGAGATGCACACGCGCGGCGGCTGATTTCGTTCAGCTGCCCGTGACGTGACCCAATTCGGACCGAGCCTGCACCACTCGCAGAATGGAATCGCGGGTGACCAACCCGACGACACTGTCTCCGGTAATCACGGCAAGTTGATCGACATTGGCCGAGCTCATGCGGTCGAGCACGCTGAGGACCGGCTCTTCCGGCGCGGTCGAGGGCAATTGTTCGCGCGTAATCATTGCCGCTTGCACTGAAGTGGAAGGCCATTCTTGCCGCGGAACGGTTTGCAGCGCCTCAATGCGCATCAGGCCGATCAGCCTGCCATCGGAAACGACCAAATGCGCGCGCCTGCCGGTGCGCGAAGCCTCACGCGCGTATTCTTCAAGCGAAAGGTCGCGTCCGACCGTGGGCATTTCCGAGGTCATGACATCAGCGGCGCGAAGGCCTTGCAGAGCGCCCTGCGCGGCGATCTGAGAGTAGCTCTGCCGGGCCGCAGTCAGCAGGAACCATCCGAGAAAGATGAACCACACGCCGCCCACATTGGAATGGACCCGGAACACCAGCCATAGCCCATAAGCCATCATGCCGTAAGCGATGGCCTGCCCGATACGCGCTGCAATGCGCGTGGATCGTGAATAATTCCTGGTAATGCCCCAGATTATAGAGCGGAAGATACGGCCGCCATCGAGGGGAAAGCCCGGCAGTAGGTTGAAGGTGGCCAAGCCCAGGTTGGTCCATGCGAGCCACGTTCCGAGCGCGTTCGGCATGCTGTCCTCTGGAGTCAAAATCGCCAGCAGTCCGAAGCAGCCCGCCAGCACGTAACTCGAGGCCGGCCCCGCCGCAGCAATCAGGAACTCCTGACCTGCGCGATCGGGATCTCGCGTGATGCTGGCAATCCCACCGAAGAAGAAGAGAGTGATCGAAGCGACAGGAATGCGATAGTGACGGGCGACGACGCTATGCGAGAGTTCGTGAAACAGCACGGAACCGAAGAAAAGAACGCTG
>QHYQ01000414.1 GCA_003224175.1 Acidobacteriota bacterium | reverse complement strand
AAGACGAGAGTTGATGCCTGTTGTTTCGGTTATTTTCGTGAAACCAACGCCTGATGGACCGCGCCGGTGTGACAGTGTGAAAGCAAAGATCGAAGGCGGCGGAGTTCCCGCAGTTGAAAGCGACCGCGAGTCAGGCGAAACGCTCGAACGTTTTGACCAGCGCCTAAGGAAAATAGCCGAGACCCCTCTGTGCCAACATGTCTTAGACAGGTTTAGTACTCTTAATTAATGAGTAGGGCGAGAAAGAAGAAAGCAGAGATGAACGGGAATTCTCTTGGTGTTGTTCTTTCCTCTGGGGGTTTGGCTGCCGCGGAACGGAGCGAAGGCTCGCCTCCTGGCGAGCCGCAGCGGAGTGCAGCGGCAGCCAAAGCGGGCGCCTTGCCTGGCTCCTCGTCGCGACCTGATTCCGAAGTCGTGGCCCAGGCAAAGCGTCGTACGTTTCCCATGGAGTACAAGATCCGTATTCTCGAAGAGGCGGATGCTGCCTCCACCACTCCGGGCGGAGTTGGAGCACTGCTTCGCCGGGAAGGGTTGTATTCCTCGCATCTGACGAGCTGGCGGCGGGAACGCCAAGCCGGCATCCAGGAGGCCCTGAAGCCGCGCCAACGCGGTCCCCGATCTGAGCGCAACCCCCTGGCGGAAGAAAACCAGAAGCTGCGCCGACAGGTTGGCCAATTGACGGAAAAGCTCCGTAAAGCGGAGATCATCATCGACGTACAAAAAAAAGTGGCTGCGCTGTTGGGGAACCCGATTCCCGACGTGGACCCCGAGGAGAAATCCTGATGTCCGCGGTCACCGAACTGGCGATCGACGTGGGCACCAGCGCGGCATGTCAGGTTCTGTGGATGCCGCGGGCGTCTTACTACTGGCAGCGCCGTAAGGCTTCTGCTCCAGCCGTAGCTGTGTCCCCGCGACCTTCGCCGGCGCGGGCCCTCGGTCGGGCAGAACGATCTTTTCAGTCGCTACGTCACCGGCTGGATGGTGACGATGCGCGAAAGCGCAGAACTCGCCAAGCGACTGATCGAGGAAAGTTGCCACAAACAACGCATTCAACCGGGCCAGCTCACACTGCACGCCGATCGCGGCACCTCGATGAGGTCCAAACCGGTGGCGTTTTTGCTGGCCGATCTGGGTGTGACCAAAACGCATAGTCGACCGCACGTCTCAAACGACAATCCGTACTCGGAGAGCCAATTCCGCACCCTAAAGTATCGGCCGGAGTTCCCGGACCGTTTCGGGTGCATTCAGGACAGCCGTGCCTTTTGTCAGGGATTTTTTCGTTGGTACAACGAAGAACATCGCCATTCCGGCTTGGGTCTACTCACGCCGGTATTGAATCGATTCTTGCCGATAACTTATAGATTTTACGGTAGTTGTAGAAATCAGGCGCAAGTGAAAATCGCGATTCAAAACGTCATGGTGCACATGACTTCTGGAGCATAGCACGCGAAGCGTCTGCCGCGCCAGCGGCTTCGTTCAAGTCGGCTTTTCGGGTGCGCCGTGAAAAGGCGCCGGTCCACAGCGGGGGTATACCCGCCCGGGAACTGGTTCGCTCCACCCGGTAGCAATCAGAGCAGGAGTGGAGGCAACGAGACTGCTGAAGCCTCTGGTGCAGAGGGTCGCGAAGGCGACTTGGCGAGCGTGCAGGCCGTAACGTGAAGTGAGGCACCGGCAAACGAAAGGGCCGGCAACCGATAGACCTTACCTAAACCACCGCGCTACACCTCGACTCCACAATGTGGCCCACAGCGGTAACCGCTGGAGCAGTCGTGCGGCTAGCGTTTGCGGGCGGCACTGGCCTTGGGTTTGGCGGTTTTGGCGGGCGGTGGCGCTGGTGCCGCAGCTTTGCTTTTTCGAGCCGCTTGCAGGCGAGCGAGCGTCTCGGCAGTCTTCTGAGATTCCACTGGTGCGGCGCCGGGCGCCGGCGATCCCGCGGGCTGCTTGCCGACGAGTTTTTTCTTGGATTTGTCGGCCGGTCTCTTGCCCTTTTCGTCGACCTTCTTTTTCGGCGGCTCCTTGATGCCGGAGAGTTTCCGCAAAAGCTTGAGGCGAAGTTCAGGATTTCTGGCCCTGCCCTGCAATTGGGCCTGGAAGAGATCTTCGATGACCTTATCGAACTTCGGCCCATGCGCCATCCCGATGCTTTCGAGTTCGAGGATGGCGGCCGGCAAAGCTTGCCGCAGAGGCCGCCACTTATGGAGATAGGTGCGGATTTTGCCCACCGCCTTGGAATTCGAGGACTCCGCGAGAATAGAGGCGAGCAAGTCGGCCGGCGCCTTTTCCAGGAAGGCATAGGCCTCCGTGGGCGCGGCCGTTTTTCGGCCGGCGAGAGTTGCGGTGATCTTCTGCGCGCGCTCCTCCAGGCCGGTGACCAACTCGATCTGCTGTTGACGATATTCGAGGCGATGCAAAGCGGCAGACACTTCCCGGTCTTTCAGCTTCCCCAGAGCCGCGTAGCTTACCGGCGCAAAGAGGCGGGGGCGAATGGCGGCGGAGGCGAGATCATCACGCGCGCGCAGAATGCGGGCCAGCATTTCGTAATGCGGATGGCGCTTGGCGAGCAGAGGAGAGACAGCCTCGAGCAGGCGGTGCGCCTCCCAAGCCTTGAGAATTTGTACCGGCTTATCTTCCCGTGCAAGCTGGCGGAGTTCGTTGCCCGCTTCGGCGAGAGGAATGGACTCCTGCAGCCCTCTCTCCTTCGCCAGGTTGAACCAATCCTCGGTGCGCGATTCGAGCTTGAACTCCATGCGCGCGCAATAACGAATGGCGCGCAGCAAGCGCACCGGCTGATTCGTGAAACTGTGGATCGAAAGCGCGCGCACTTCGCGGCTCTCCAGATCGGCCAGGCCATTGGTGGGATCGAGCAGCAAGCCGCGGGAGGCGGCGTTGAGCGAAATGGCGATGGCGTTGAGGGAAAAATCCCGGCGACGCAGGTCCTCCATAATCGTGGACCAGCGTGTCTCCGGACGCGCCCCCGGCCGGGGGTAGATCTCCTCGCGAGCCGCTTCAATGCTGCCGTCCACGTCGCCGGAGAAGATGATGTCGATGTGCCGCAGCTTTTCATCTTCGTCCAGGACGCGCCCGCCGCCCTTCTCGAGTTCGCGCGCAAAACGCGAGGGATTGCCCTCGACGGTGAAATCGAGATCGCGGATGGGCATTCCCGAAATCAGGTCGCGAACCGCGCCGCCGGTGAGATAGACGTTGGTGGAGGTCTCGACGGCCAGCTCCTGCAGGCGCACCAATACCGCGCGCTGCTCGGCGGAAAGCCGGCTCTCCAGCATGTACATGTAGTCAGGCATAGTGCGCTATTCTCTTCTCCAGCCTCGCGGCCTGCTTCCCGGCGGCTGAAACAGCTACAGAAGAACTGATCGGCTTGTCATTGTGAGGAGCGCACCGACGAAGAATCCCCATTGCTGTCTCTTACAGATACAGTGATTCTTCGGGTGTACGGCGTAAACCCGCTCAGAATGACATGCAAGCCTTTTCCGCAAAGGTAAAGGCACAACCCAAATAGTCTCCCGACCTCCGTACCGATTCTAGAATTTTCGCACTACCGTTACGCGCGCGGGTGGTGCGCTTTGTATACCTGCTTCAAGCGCTCTTCCATCACGTGCGTATAGATCTGTGTCGTCGAAATATCGGCGTGGCCCAACATCAACTGCACCGACCGCAGGTCCGCACCACGTTCGAGCAAGTGCGTGGCGAAGCTGTGCCGCAGCTTATGGGGCGAGAGACGCGCCCGTATGCCGGCGCGCCGGCCGTACACGGTCAACAAGCGCCAAACGGCAATGCGGCTGAGGCGATTACCAAAGCGATTGACGAAGAGCCAGGGGCCCGCCTTCCCTGCTTCGCGGCCATGCAAAAGCTGCGTCCGCGACTTGGCCAGATATGCCTGCACCGCCGCCAGCGCTTTCCGCCCGACCGGCACCAGACGCTCCTTATCACCCTTTCCGATACAGCGCAAGCAGCCCATGCGCATTTCGAGGTCGGATACTTTCAAGTTAACCAGTTCGGAAACCCGCAGCCCCGTGGAATACAGCACCTCCAGGATCGCTCGATCGCGGAGCCCCCGGGGCGTCGAGGGGTCCGGCTGATTCAGCAAGCGGTCCACATCTTCCATGCGCAGGTAGACCGGCAACGATCGCCGCACCTTCGGCGATTCCAGATTGAGCGTGGGATCGGCCGAGAGCGCGTCCTCGGCCAGCGCAAAACGAAAAATGTTGCGAAGCGAAACCAGATTCCGCGCCACCGTGCGGCTATCGAGCCCTTGCCGGTAAAGATCGCCCAGGAAATCCACCACATGATCGCGGTTGATCGCCTCGAGACTCAGGCCGCGCTTTTCGGCAAAGCCCGCGAATTTGCGCAAATCGCGGTTATAAGCCGCCAGCGTGTTGGGGGCCAGGCCCTTCTCGACCTTGATGTAATTCATGAACGAGGCGATCAGCGTATGGATGTGCATGGTCAGGATTCCTGGCTCAAACCCGCCAGGCTCGCCGCGGGAGCCTCGGCTTTCATGGCAATGCCATAAATTTCAGAGAGCTCATCGCAACGCATGGCCCAAGCGAGCAAGAGATATATGGCCGTGGCGCCCAGGAGCAAAACGCTAAAAATCGCCAGGCGCGGCAGGAAACGCGCAAACACGTCGAAGCGCGAGATGCGCAGCCCCATCCAACACAGCGTTCCCATAATCCCGGCGCTGGCTCCGCTGCGCGCCAGCGAAGCCAGAATGTCGACCGTGCCCAGGCGGCCGAAACGCAGCCGAAAAACCGCAAACAAGGTGAAAAAGTTGAAATACGCAGCGACTACCGTGGCCACCGCCGGCCCGCCATTGCCAAACATCGGAAAAAACCAGCGCAGGAAGAGCGCGTTCAGAGCGATGTTCAAGCCCAACGACCAGGCCGCCACGCGAACCGGCGTACGCATATCCTGCGTGGAATAAAACGCCGGCACAATCAGTTTGATGGCGGCAAACGCCGGCAGGCCAAAGGCGTAGTAAAAGAGCGCGCGGGTAGTCAGTTCCGTGGATTCCGCCACGAACTCGCCGTGCTGGAAGAGCACGCTGATGACGGGCTCGCGCATCACCACCAGGCCCACCGCCGCGGGTATGGTGATGAACGAAACGATGCGCAAGGCGAACGCCAGCGTGGACTTCATCTCTTCCACGGCGCCGGCTGCGGCTTGATGCGACATCATCGGCAAAATCGCCGTGGCCACTGCGATGGCGTAGCCGCCCATGACCAATTCCATGACCCGCTCGGCGACGTAGAGCGCCGTCACGCTTCCCGAAGGCATGCGGCTGGACGTGGCGAAAATCGTACCCACGAAAAAATTGATCTACGTGAAAGCAATTCAGGATGGCCATGGCCAATGCCGAGAGGCCGATGAAATAGATATACGGAAACATGATGCGATTCAGATACACGGTCTGTTCCCAGGCCGGTTGTCCCGGAGCAAAAAAGGTGAACAGGCGCATGAATTGCGCGGAGAAAACGCTTCCCAGCATGGTGATCGCCGCCAGCAATACGGCCAGGGTCCAGAAGAGGCGATGCGCGAATTCCCACACCTCTTCGCGCGGCTTATTGGCCAAATAATTGGCGAAGATGGGGATGAACGAAGCGGTTACAGCCCCTTCCCCTACGAGCCGCCGGACCAGGCTAGGAATGCGGTAGGCCAGCACAAAGGCGTCGGCCGTCGGCGTCGTGCCCAGGAGCAGGGTGATGCGCTGGTCCCGGACGTAACCGAGAATGCGGCTGAAAATCGTAACCAGGGAGATGACCGAGGCTGACTTGAGGATCTGCTTCTTTTGATTCAAGAGGCGTCTCAGCCTAAGCCTATTAAAAACAATGAGTTGACGGCATTACGGCGCGGTAAGATAGCATACTCCGCCCCACTTTGCAACATTTCGCACCGGAAGTACAATGCGACCCGCCTGTGCCAACGCTGAAACGGAATCCTCGCGAAGCGTTCGACCCAGGTCTCCACAATTGGCACCCCGAGGCAGCCAGCAACTCCCGATAATTCATTTCGCCTCTAGGTGCCGCCAAGCACCTTCATAAAAGGCCACCCTTTTGCGCAGCGCTGATTCGTGTAGCATCTAGCTTGTGAAAGCGCGCGCGGCAGCCTCTACGCACAAAAAAGTGATCGTCACTTTCTCCGACCACACCACGCTGCAGGGCTATCTCAATCCGACGCGCCTCCCCGACGATCCGCTCGACGTGCTCACGACCAACGGCGAACATCGCGAAATTCCGCTGAAAGAAATCCGCGCCGTATACTTCGTGCGCGACTTCACCGATGACTACGAGCCCGAGCGCAAAGCGTTTTTCAGCCGGCCGAAGCTCGATGGCCTGTGGGTGCGGCTGAAGTTTCGGGATAACGAAACCCTGGAGGGCGTGGTCAACAACGACCTGCTCGCTTTGCTCGATTCCGGCATCCAGATCACCCCACCGGACCTGAACGGCGCGGCCGTACGGATTTTTGTGCCGCGCAGCGCGCTCAGCGAAGTGACTGTGCTCGGCGTCGTCGGCGTGGCGCGCCGCAAACCCGCTGCCGCAGCCCCCGCGCAGCCCAAGCTCTTCTCCGAATGAACCTGCACCGCCGGCGGCCCCGCTAGGGGGCCGTCAAGCAGCGCCGCGCGAATTAGTCGGCGAAATCTTCGAGTGCATTGTCCGCCGGGCTTACCGGGGTGAGCGATGGTGTGATATAACCACCCGCATCGTTCCCCACGTAAGTACGAGGATGGCCATGAAAAATTCCAGAATTGCCAATGTAGGATCACCTATCAGAAGAGGGATCGGACGCCGTGATTTCATCAGGGTTGCCGCGGGCGCGGCTGCCACCATCGGCATGCTGGATGGCGTCACGTCGTCGGCGCAGGCGCCATCATCTCAGGGAATACCCTGGTGGGCAGCGCGGCCAAGCAAGGGGGGAGTGGGCAAGCCGGAGGCGATTGACATGCATTCGCACTGGTCTCCCGAACCTTACGACAAAGCGCTGGCCGATCTGGGACAGCCCCTCGCCAATCCCTATCCGCTCGATTACGATCTCGACAAGCGGCGTCAGTGGATGGACGACCACGGCGACTTAATGCATTGCCTGACCCTCTCCGGCGCGATGCCATGGCAAAGGACTTCAGCGCAGCAGGGCGCGCATCTCGCGCAAGTGATCAATGACACGGGCATTCAAGT
This sequence comes from Acidobacteriota bacterium, assembly GCA_003224175.1. Classification (GTDB taxonomy): domain Bacteria; phylum Acidobacteriota; class Terriglobia; order Acidiferrales; family UBA7541; genus Palsa-189. Next base: position 5,804 of record QHYQ01000414.1, on the reverse strand, counting down.
CCACCAGAAATATCCCGACCGCTTTGTCATCGGCGTCGAGCTGTCGATTCGCGATCCCGAACTGGCCTTGAAGGAGCTGAACCGCGTCGCCGGGCAGCCCGGCGTGCGGGCCGTGCACCTGCCGGATTCCATCGAAAGGCGCGATTACATATTCGATCCACACTTTGCGCCAGTTCTCGCGCGCATCGAGGAGCTGGGCCTCCCGATCATCTTTCACCAGATGGATGGCGTGGCCAATAGTTACGGCGCCGAGAGGACGGCCGGGCCGCCTCCACTCGCCGCCGGGATCGACGCTCCCATCGAACATACGTTCCTGGCGACCAAGTTCATCTACACCGGCACGCTGGATAAGTATCCGAACCTGCAAATTGTCTTGCCGCATGCGGGCGGCGCGTTCCCTTATCTGGCGGGACGCGAGGAGCATTTCCTTTTTCACATGACGGACCACAGCACCTCGGTGCAACACCCGTTCCGGGACTACTTGCGGCGATTCCATTACGACTATTTGATCTATTGGCCGGAAGCGTTCCGTTTTCTGATGACTATGGTCGGATCCGACCGCATCGTGGTCGGCACGGATAACTTCGCCGCCAAAGACATCGAATATCCGAGTGCGGTCCTGGACCAGTTCAAACTCCCGGCCGCCGACCGCGAGCGCATCTTGAAAGGAAACGCGACGCGGCTCCTTCATCTATAGTGACAGAGCGTATCGCCAGCGCGATTGCAATAGAGCCCTCCTGTCGTGGGAAATGGCCAAGCGGCTAGAACGTAAGCGCCGCGCGGCCATCAGTTAACCTTAGAGCGCCTTACACCACGGTGGCATTGTGTTCCGAAGGAGTCCGCGCTACGTTGCCTATACGATCGAGAATGCGCGCCTGGAGCAGGAGTTTGACACGACAGACAGTTCTGGCCTTGGCTTGCGGGATTGTATTCGTAGCGCCCGCGGCGCAAGCCGGTGAATCTGTGTTGTACTCGATAGCTACGAGCGAAGCGCATTCGGCTATCCCAGTTATCAAAACACAAGTCTTTAAGACAGAGATTTTCGCGGTGGATCCTGAGACGGGCAAGCAGAGGCTGGTATTGTCGGACGCGAACGCCCTTTTTTTTCTTAGGGGAGGCATCGTCGCGGCGGGCGGGAAGATCTTCGCCGAGGGCATCGAGCCAACCCACACCGCGGCAGGCACTCCAGCCTTCGACCCCGGAGCGCCCGCGGCTATCTATGAGCTGTCCACGGACGGTTCGGGCAAGGCGCGCAAAGTGTTCGACGTGGAAAGGGGCGAGCAAGGCGTTAACTTCACTAACCTCACTTTCTTCAATTCTTCAGGTTCGGAATTTGGAAACATCAACAATATCGACGGAAAGTTCTATCTCATTGTCCGTGACACGGCGACCGGAAAACTGCTGACGAAGTCTGAATTCAAGTACGGTTCCGTGGAGAGGCCAGGCTGGAGATTTGGTTCAGTGGAGAGGATCGGTTGGCTGCCCGATGACAAACGCATCTTCTTTACGATCGACCTCGCTGGCGACAGCGACGACGCGTGGTGGACCTCGCCGGGTTCGCCGGTGGGAACTTACGTGCTGGATGAAAACGCAGCTACTGCGGAGCGGCTGGCGCCGGAAGCGGCGCTGCATCCAAAGATTGCCGGCCAGCAGCCCTCGAACGATTCGCCGGCAGTTCTGATCGGCGCGCTGCCGGACGGCGGGTATCTGTTTCAGGATTACGAAAGTGGCCCCAGCTGTACAGGCGCGTGTCTGTATGAATTGGACCTGACAAGAAAGACGCAGAAGACTTTTCCGCTGCACGTGGACGGCGATCCGGGCTCTTTTCATCTCTCACGGTCTGGCAATCGCCTTGCCCTAACGGCCGCGCTAAAGAAATACGAAAAACAGCCCGAATTCACGGCCAAGTCTACCGTAGAGATTTGGGTTTTGGATCTCGAATCCGGCAACAAATTGAAGTTGTTTTCCCTCACAATCGCTGACGTCACCCGTAATGTCGACGGGCCGTGGATGAACCTGATCGGGTGGCTCGACGACAAATGATTCCCCGCCCAATGGATCGACAACAACTAGCTCCAATGAACTACAGGTCGCTTCTCGTGCCTTAAATTGCGTCCCGCGCATTCCCGGCGGATAGTGGGATTCTCGTACCTGAGACTCTACCTGCGGTGCCTGCGGTGCCCTCAAATTGAACTCAATCCAGCCTTCCATTACAATGCGCTTCATTCCGTGATCCAGCACCGCAGGCATCTAAAACCGGGGAGTCTCGAATGAAACGCACCTGGGCATCGTCCTTTGCCTTAGTTGTGTGCCTTGCGACGGTTGGCAGTCCAGTCCTGGCACACCACGGGGCTGTGGGCTACGACTACAGCGTGCCGCGGAAGACCTTGAAGGGAACCGTCTCGCAATTCACCTGGCAAAATCCTCATACGCTGCTGCTTCTTGACGTGAAGGATGAGAAGGGCAACGTCGTGGTTTGGACCATGGAGCTGAATAATCCCGGCAACCTGGTCGAGTTGGGCTGGACCCATTCCTCATTGAAGCCAGGAGACGAGATCACGGTCACTTTCAACCCCGCCAAGAGCAAGCCCAACGGGATTTGCGTGGATGTACTTTTCGCCGATGGCCGAAAGCTGCACTCGAGTCAAGGTTGCGTCCAAGGAACCCTGAAATCATTCGATGAGCTGCGGCAATTGGACAAATAACGAACGGCGGAATTCCTGGGAAATTTCTCGGGCCGCAAGTTTAGTGGGAGCGTGTCATGGTGCCAAATCGCCTGCCAAATCGCCCGCCAAATCGAATGTCCGTTGGAATGATGGCTTCGGCCACTATAGGCGTGGCGGCGCTGGCCTTGTCGTCTGTCTTGATCACTCAGGCGACTCGACCGTCAGGCGTGGCTAATGCCCCATCGACAAAGGCTCAGGCGATAAAGGCTCAGGCCACAAAAGCTCAACCGGCAAAAGCCAAACCCTTCGACCCACACGACCTGAACGGAATCTGGTCGCTCACTCCCCGGCGGCAAATGGCGATCAGCGAGAATCGTCCTCCGATGACGCCTTGGGGCCAAGCCCAATTCAGTAAGGTACGCAGCTCATGGACGAACGCGGCGCTGGGGATGAAGGCTTCTCCGGAAAGCGAGTGGAATGATCCCCTCTACCGGTGTGATCCTGCGGGTTACCCGCGCACCATGCAACAAATCTTCGGAGAAATCCTTCGCTTCGTTCAGACTCCGACCGAGGTTCTGGAATTCTTCGAGTGGGATCATACCTGGCGCGACATTTGGACCGACGGCCGAAAACTCCACGACGATCCGGAGCCCAGGTATTACGGATATTCCATAGGCCGGTGGGATGGGGACACGTTTGTCGTGGACTCCAACGGCTTCAACGACCGAACCTGGCTTGATCCCTGGGGTGACGTGCATAGCGACCAAATGCGCTTGAAAGAGACCTTCCGCCGCGTGGATCGCGAGCACATGGAGTGGACGATCACGCTCGACGACCCCATGACCTATACCCAGCCTTGGGGACCAAGCGACAAGCGAATCTTTGAACTCGTGCCGAAATCTCCCCGCAGTGAATACGAAGAACTTCGCGAAGACTTTTGCGTGTGGTCGGATTCGGCAGGCTTTTTCAAGGATGCCGACACCGTGGGCGTGGGTGACACGCCCGCAAGAGGAAATAAGTAGGACATTCCGCCGAGCTATTTGGTGATGCCAACTTGGCTCAGCAGCCAGGCGCATTCAAAGGCCCGGTCCCTCACTTGGTCGTAACGCCCCGAAGCGCCGCTGTGGCCGGCGGGATCCATTTTCATCTTCAGCAGAATTGGGTTGTCGTCTGTCTTCAGCGTGCGCGCTTTGGCGACGAACTTAGCCGCCTCCCAATACGCGACCTGGCTATCATTCAAGCTCTCCGTCAACAGCATCGGCGGATACGCCACCTTGTGCAGGTTGTCGTAGGGGCTGTAGGAAAGAATATAGTCGTAAGCGGCCTTATCGTTCGGGTTGCCCCATTCCGGGTAGTCGGTCGTGGTGAGCGGCACCGACGCATCCATCATGTCATTCATGACGTCGAGAAACGGCACGGCCAGATGCACCGCCTTGAAGAGATCAGGACGCATGTTCACTACCGCGCCCATCAGCAATCCCCCGGCGCTTCCGCCCTCAATCAGAAGACGTTCTCTCGAGGTCCACTTCTCCCGGATGAGGTATTCGGCGCAATCGATGAAATCGTTGAACGTATTTTTCTTGTTCATCAATTTGCCGTCGTCGCGCCACTGTTCGCCCATATCGTCGCCGCCGCGAATGTGAGCGATCACGAACGCCAGGCCCCGATCGAGCAGAACCAATCGCGAACTCGAAAACGTCGCGGGCATACCGAGTCCATAAGCGCCATACCCGTAGAGCAGCAGCGGCCGCGTGGCGTCCCGCGCAAAGCCTTTCTTATAGACGATGGAAAGCGGCACTTTGACGCCGTCCCGCGCCGTCACCCACTGCCGTTCCGAAATATATTGCGAGGGATCGTAGCCACCCGGCACTTCCTGCCGCTTGAGGAGGGTCGATTTTCCGGTCTCCACGTCGTAGTCGAAGATGCTCGAAGGCGTAATCAGGCTCTGGTAGTTGTAACGATATGTTGGGGAGGCGTACTCCGGCGTGTCGCCCGGAGACGCCGAATAGACGGGTTCGGGAAAGGAGACCGAGCTCCACTTACCCGACTTGAAATCGAAAATGCGCATGCGGTTGAGCGCTTGCGCCTTCTCCACCGAGACCGCAAAATCACGGAACAGGTCAACGTGCTGGACGAGGACATCCTGGCGCGGTGGAATGAAGGTTTTCCATCCTTTTGGATCGGGATTGCTGTCGGGTGCCGTGAACACCTGAAAGTTCTTGGCGCCCTTGTCGCTGCGAATGTAGAAAAGATTCTCGCGGTGATCGAGGAAATACCGGCGTTGCTTTTCACGCGGCAGAAAAAGGGTGAAGTCTGACCGCGGCTGATCGGCTTTCAGATAGCGGAACTCCGTCGTGTCGGTGCTTTCGGCGGAGAGCAGCAAATACTGTTTGTCGCGAGTCTTCTGCACGCTGATCCCGAAGGTCTCGTCCTTCTCTTCGTACAGGGGCTCGAATCCGTTCTGGCCCAGGGCGTGGCGCAACGCGCGGTTCGGGCGTTTGGTTACCGCGTCCTCGGTGACCAGAAACAGCGTCTGATTGTCGGTGGCCCAGGCAAGGCTGTCGACGCGCTCGATCGTATCGGGGAGCGTAGCGCCGGTGCGCAGGTCCTTGACGTGAAGGGTAAACTGCCGGTAACCGACGTAGTCGAGCGTGTAGGCAAGCAGGTTTTGATCGTCGCTGACGACGAAGGCTCCCAGCGCGACGAAATTCTTTCCCTTCCCGAGTTCGTTGAGATCGAGCAGCACTTCTTCCTTCGCCTCCAGGCTGCCTTTCTTGCGACATTCGATCGGATACTGTCTGCCTTCCTCGGAGCGCGAATAATAGTAGTAACCGCCGCGCCGGACGGGCACGCTCAAATCCGTTTGCTTGATGTGTGACAACATCTCCTTGTAGAGCGCATCCTCGAAGGGTTTCAGACCTTTGGTCATCGCCGCGGTGTAGGCATTCTCCGCCTCGAGATACCTGATGACTTGCGGATTCGATTTCTCGCGAAGCCAGAAATAGTCGTCGCTCACCGCGGTCCCATGTCGGGTCTCATGGTGCGCGACCACCGGCGCGATGGGCGGCGTTTGGGCAAACAGCGACATCCCGGAGCAAAATCCGATCAGCATGGGTGTTCTGAGGCAGCGAGGAATCA
>QHYQ01000413.1 GCA_003224175.1 Acidobacteriota bacterium | reverse complement strand
TAAAATTGAATACCGCAACTGGAGGTAATGCGGAGTGCGTAGTAGCCTATCTAGGTCAACGCAAAGGCGACTTATGGGAAGTTGGCGTGGCCTTTAGTCTGCCGAATCCGAAATTCTGGCAGGTAGCCTTTCCGCCCAGCGACTGGACGCCACCTGCGCCGGAAGAGTTCTGAAAGACAGAGTTTGGCGAGGAATCAACGCGCACCTTCCTCCAAGATCATAACTGGCGGCTGCGAAGTGACGTTACAAAC
>QHYQ01000412.1 GCA_003224175.1 Acidobacteriota bacterium | reverse complement strand
TATTCTTACCGGCACCTTCGATAATGGTGGTGTTGTCCTTGTTGATGATGACTTTTTTCGCGTAACCTAAGTCTTCCATTTTCACCTTTTCAAGCTTGATACCAAGCTCCTCGGTGATTGCTTTGCCGCCGGTGATCGCGGCGATATCCTCCAGCATGGCCTTGCGGCGGTCTCCAAAGCCCGGCGCCTTGACCGCAGCGCACTTCAGCGTTCCCCGAAGCTTGTTCACAACGAGGGTCGCGAGCGCTTCGCCCTCAACGTCTTCCGCGATAATCAACAGCGGCTTGCCCATCTTGGCGGTCTGTTCGAGCAAGGGCAGCAACTCCTGCATCGAGCTGATTTTCTTCTCGTGGATTAGGATGTGAACCTCCTCGAGCACGCACTCCATCCGCGCGGGGTCGGTGACGAAGTAGGAGGAGAGGTAGCCGCGGTCGAACTGCATTCCTTCTACCACTTCGAGCGTCGTCTCCATCGTCCTTGATTCCTCAACGCTAATGACACCGTCCTTGCCTACCTTCTTCATCGCCTCGGCAATTAGGCTGCCGACTTGTTTGTCGGTGTTTGCGCTGATGGTGCCCACCTGGGCGATCATGTCGCCCTTCACATCGCGGGAGAGCTTCCTGATCTCCTCTACCACGACTTCAATGGCGAGCTCGATGCCTCGTTTCAGTGCCATCGGGCTTGCCCCTGCCGCCACCGTCCGCACGCCTTCACGGAAGATCGCCTGGGCGAGAACGGTCGCAGTGGTCGTGCCGTCGCCGGCCACATCCGAGGTCTTGGACGCAACTTCGCGCACCATTTGGGCGCCCATGTTCTCGAGTGGGTCTTGCAGCTCGATCTCTTTTGCCACAGTCACGCCGTCCTTGGTAACCGTAGGCGCGCCGAACTTCTTCTCGATCACAGCATTGCGGCCCTTGGGGCCCAGCGTGATCTTGACGGCATCGGCCAGAATGTTAACGCCGCGGAGAATGGCTTGACGTGAATTCTCACCCGTTACGATTTGCTTCGCCATTGGATTTCACCCTCCTGGGTGAATGAGCACTCTTGCCTCGAACTGTTTGGACAGAGAGCTACTTCTTGCCGCTTGCCGCTTTCGCGATCCCACTGACCTTCGCCAGGATTTCCTCTTCTCGGAGGATCAGATATTCCTGGTCATCGATCGTGATGTCGCTGCCGGTGTATTTGCCGAACAAAATCCGGTCGCCCGTCTTTATGTCGAGCGGGATTCGCTTACCCTCCTCGATCTTGCCAGCACCAACGGCCATCACTTCGCCTTCTTGAGGCTTCTCTTTGGCCGTGTCAGGAATGATGATGCCACCCTTCGCAGTCTCCTTCTCTTCCAGTCGCCTTACCAGAACGCGGTCGTGTGTTTTGTAAACATGACGATCGCAAAGGTATCCCCGTAGGATCGAAACAGGTTGAGGGAATATTGGGAATCCTCCCACCGTGCGATTACTTTTTCGGTGGTCTTGTACGATGGGTTCATGGGGAAATTGACTACGGCGATAGGCCTCGTTGCGATGCCGTACTTTGCGGAAACGGCCCGTATCATGTCTTCCTCGGTTAGCCCTTTAGTGGCGGAATTCTCGTAGGTCACCAGCATTCTGTAGAGTGCACCGTTGTAGAAAGAGAAGAGAATCTGATCAACTGGCTCCGCTGGGCGTGAAGGACCATAAGGTTGTGGCGGCCACCAGGTCAATTCTTGGATCAGCGCCGGACGCTCGTGGAGCACTGCCGCATTGGCTGGTTTTTGATCGATCTGCTTGGAAAGATCGGCCACAGTCATTCCGAACGAGAAGTCGCGATACGTGGAGAGATCCTGAGCGTGAACCCGAGAAGGTGAAAGCAGGATCACGATGATCATGAGGAAGCAAACAACCAGACTGCGCATCATTGTTCTCATTTGACACTCTCCTTCAAATACTTACGGATTCAAGATTTGACGTTTTGATCTCGTCCAAAGGCCGTTCCTTGCTTGCTGATAGCCCAGCGCTTTGGTCCGGGCGCAACTCAATTTTGCTCGGAGCCGCGACTTCAAAGTCTTTGTCTTGGACCTGGAAGATAACAGGGCCCTCCTGGATAGGCCGTGATTGGGCGGAGACAGTTACATGGCGGATTCCCAAGAAACGCTTCGAGGCCAGCGAGGCCACCCACGCTCTAAGGATTACAGCACCTAGAATCGCCACCAAGGTCGAGTACACTAGCCCACCATGGCCCGGGAAGCTTGCGACGCGCACGATGAAACCTCCTGCTACCGCTCCCGCAATACACATGGCGACGTCCACAATCGGTCCGTATCCGCCTTCCTTCAGGAGTTTTCTGGTTACCCAGCCCATAATTAATCCAACGATGATCCAAGATAGAAAGTACATACATCCTCTCTTTAGCGAATGCTCGCGTACCTGTCCGGCTCTTCGCTTCTGACAGTTTTCGCACCGCGGCTCTTCATCCGGCGCAATTCGCGGTCTGCCATCCGAAGCAGGAGTCGCTCCCCCCAACAAGTGAACAGCGCCGCTGCGGTGGTATCGGCCAACATACGAAATTTCGCGTCGCTTACCCGGAGGGACTTATCTTGTAGCGGCACCTTCTCGGCCAGTCCTCTAGTAGTTGTCGTAAACATTGGAACTCTCACGTGTTCTTCTAGCTTTCCCATTGGCCGGAGAAGTGAGGGGGCGGACCCCGCCCCACCGAGCGAAAATACCTAGCGGCTTATGCCGTTACTGCGTGGAACGGGCCTCGTTTTCGCTGGTCCCGCGGCCGGTTCGTCGCCCAGTTCTTTTTCCGCCCTAATCCAGTCTTCGACATCTTTTCCGTGTTCGCCGCCGCGTTGAACATACAGTTCATGAGCTCGGCGAGCGATCTCTTGCGTCGATAGTTCTCTCGGTTTGATCATTGGCAACCTCCCTTGCTCTCGGTACGGGGAGGGGACCGCCGGCCCCTCCGCATACGAAATGTGGCTTTTACTTGCCGTTTGCTGAGACGCTGATCTTTATCTGCTTCGGCTTAGACTCTTCGCGCTTCGCCATATGCAGGGTCAAGACCCCATTTCGATACTCGGCCCGAATGCTCTCGGAGCTGACCGTGTTCGGTAGGGAGAAGCTCCGCATGAACGAACCATAAGCCCGTTCCACTCGGAGATAATTGTCCTCGTTGACGCCCTTCTCGAACTTCCGCTCTCCGCGGATGGTCAACGTATTGTTTTCGACGCGTACGTCAATGTCCTTCTCTTGAAGATCCGGCAGGTCGGCCTTGACGACCAGTTCGTTCTCGGTTTCGTATATATCCACTGCCGGCGCCCAAGTTGCCAAGTCGGCATGACCCGAGCGGTCGTGAAGAAAGTTGTCCTCGAGCAAACGAATGACCTGGTTCTGTAAAGACGTCGAACCACGGGACTGGTCCCAACGTGTGATGGTGTTCATGGCAACCTCCTTGGTTGTCTTGGCCAAGGGCGATTTCAGATAACCCACCGTAGTTTAGATTACCGTATGACTCCCTCAGTTACTTAACCACGATAAGTGAATTAACTTACTATGTCAAGTGCGATCTTCATGTAGTCTGTTAGTATTCACTTATTAAGTTAATCGCCCAGAGCTTGGGAATTACGATTGGCCCGGAGGCAAACGACGATCGAATGGGTTTTCCTGCCCCGGTCTCTGACCAAACTTGTAGGCAAGCGGCTTCTCATCGGGATAACGCACAAAACCACGAAGGCGTAATGACTCCTTGAGTTAGCCAATCAGTAGTTCTTCCAGGGCGGCTAGGAAAATCCGCCGATTAATTCCCCGCACTCGACCAGTTACAACGCCCCAGCAGAGTCTTTCGCGAGTGTCGTCTCTTCCTAAGACAGGTGGGAATCGCGGTAGTTGTTCAGCTCGATGTCAGTGATCCGGTAGTGAGTCTTGAGCGGATGGTCTAACTGTTCAGCTAGCTCCCGATGGAGTTTTATCGAACAGATCTCCGGTGCATCTTGGTATCTTACGCGATGCGACCGGAACGCCTCGTTCGGGATGGCGAACGTGAACTCGCGCGGCTCGCTCGAAACATCTCGTACGAGAAAGCAGTACTCACGGACGATCGGCTTCGACGTAAATCCAGCATATTGGACGATACCGCTCCGACTCATTTCCGCCCTCTTGATGAATTCCGGATCGACGAACGTGAAGCATCACGAAAATGAAGTGGGTCCCTGAGGTTTTGTAGTTCCCGGTAATAATACAGTGGAGTGGGCCGTTTTCCGTTGAACCTCAGCCTCTTCAGGAACGCAATTTCTTCTTTAGTAGCATCACCGCTCAGAACGCGGTCCCGAAGGAAGCGCGCGAACCCCGGCTCCTCTTCTGACCGTTCGGCCTCCTTTTCCACGAACTCAAATTTCTTCGGGTGGCCTGGAGCTAGTCTTCTGTTTAACACAACTTCCATAGCAAAGGTTCCGAGGTTGATGTCCCAAGACTCGATCAGCGGATCGAGAAAAGAGTCACAGTCTTGCACAGACACGTTGAACACATCCGTGTCCAGGAATTCCAGCACGATAACCCGCATCTGTTCATAGCTCCGTCCGACCAGCCGAGCCACTAAGCGGAGCCAATTTTCGCTTTCCAGTTCTTCCTTGGCGACTGCCTTCACCACGTCCAAAAGCTTTTGTACCACCAGGCGTTCGAGTTCACCGAAGGGCTGCTTCTCAAAAATCGCGCGCACCTGTTTCTCTTTGTCCGGTGCGCATTTGCCAAGGATTAGTTCTCGAACCTCTGCCAGCAATGGCGTGGCCGGCTCTCCGAGGTTTCTTTTCAATTCTTCCTTGCGTTCGTGGTCCGCCAGCTTCGATATCTTGCCGCTCGGGAGTTTCAGCAATTTCTCCATCTTGGAATAGATATCCGTGCGGTTAGATGCGGGGGGCAGTTTCTTCCGCGTCAGCAACTGGGAAATGTAAGATTCCGTAACATTGGCGGCTATCGCCAGATCTCGCTGCTCGAGATGCAACTCTTCCAGCCGCTGCTTGATCACCAAAGAAACTTCCACGTGTGGCCTCCAGTTGCCTAACTATAGCTAGTTAACTATGAGAAATGATCGCATATTTGGCTTGACATGTCCAGTTAATTAACCTAATGTGGTTAACGTACTGAGGGAGCCTTCAGGTCATCCTGACCGAAACCGGTTATCTGAATCCCCCTTGGGCATAAGAACCAAGGAGAGTGACTCATGTTTGCACGCCGAGTGTACCTGCATCTGAAACCCAATAGTGTTGCCGAGTTCACCCAGAGGCTGGAGAAGGATGTCCTTCCCCTACTTCGAAAACAGAAAGGCTTCCAGGATGAGATCTCGTTCGTCGGTCAGGGAGGAACGGAAGCGTTCGGAATCAGCTTGTGGGATAAGGCCGAGAACGCGGAGGCATACAACCGCGGGACATACCCAGAAGTGACCAAGATCCTTGCCACGGTGGTTGAAGGACCTGCTCAGGTGGAAACCTTTGAAGTGTCCAACTCCACTTTCCACAAGATCGCCGCTGCAGTAACGGCCTGAAGTTGAGACGTACTCGCGTTCATTTAGGGGCGGACAAACCGCCCCTGCGAGAACGCAGGAGATTTCTAATGAGTGCCCCAATTAGAGAATCCGCGGAATACGTGCGGTCAGGGGGCAGGTCCTTCCAAGACAGCGCGAGAAACTTCCGCACCCTATTCGAGACGATGTCGTCGGCGATTTTCAATCGGGGGAGATCTTTGCGCTATGTCAATTGTGCCGCCGAGGTTATCACTGGCTATACACGAGAAGAACTCGTTTCCATGGATTTTTGTGATCTGGTCCATCCCGATTTTAGATGTCTGATCACGAACAGCACCGCCTCGCGGTACGAGATCAAGGTTCTTACCAAAGATCGTGAGGAGCGTTGGCTCGATATCACGGCAACAACGATCGACTTCGATGGCGCACCGGCGCGCCTCGTTTCAGCCTTCGATTTCACCGAACACAAGCGAGTGGAGGAGCGTGCACAACGGTTGGCTGTAACCGACCCGCTCACTGGGTTGGGCAATTACCGCTGCCTTCTGGAGGTCCTCGGCGCCGAGGTCAGGCGGTTCGATCGCACCGGCCGGCCGTTCGCCGTGCTACTGCTGGATCTGGATGAGTTGAAGAAAGTCAACGATCGTTACGGGCACATAGTCGGCAGCCGGGCATTGTGCCGCCTAGGAGATGTGCTCCGCGTCCATTGCCGAGCTATCGATACAGCCGCGCGATACGGCGGCGATGAGTTTGCCGTCGTCCTGCCGGAGACAACCGCCGCGGCGGCAAGAGTCGTAGCGTCTCGCATTCGCGAACAACTGGCAAGGGACAACGAGCAACCCCCACTTTCGGTAAGCATCGGGGTGGCGCATCCCGAGGGCGGCCAAACGATCGAAGAACTCCTTCGGGCAGCAGACCGCGAGTTGTACGGGATGAAGAGTGACGTTGAGAAGGCTCTTCAGTAGGGAGCGGCCAAGTAAGGGAAGTTTCGACAAAAGGAGGCCATATGTATTTTCTATCTTGGGTCGTCGTTGGATTGATTACGGGCTGGCTCACTGGAAAGCTGGTAAGGGAAGGCGGATATGGCCCGATCGTGAACATCGTGATGGGTGTCGCCGGAGCAGTAGCAGGTGGCTTCGTCGCGCGCCTCGCAAGTTCACCGAATTATCGTGGGCTGGCCTATACGACCTTTGCGGCGATTTTGGGTGCCGCGATTGTGACGGGGATCAATGCTTATGCTACTGGCAGAAAGCGATACGCCTGACGGTCAGAAGCAGCCTTCTGCCAACGCTAGTCGCTAGCGCAGATGCCGCCTAATGCCGACCAGAGGCAAGTCTGTTGTCAGTGTGAACTGCCCACACGCAAAAGCAAGGGAGAGGCGCCATGCCACAGACGGTAAAAACTCATAGCGGCCACGTGGGATTGGATAAAGCCTTTAGATATGCGGTGACCTTAGCCTGGCAAGACTTCATGAAACCTACCGAGCCACGCTCAATACGAGTGGAATACTTAGGTGAACCAGGAACTGCGTTGGATCACCTAAGCGTGTGGTCGGTTCGAGCCGGAGGCTATCAGGACTTGGTGTGCGACTTCTGGACATCGGCTTCTCTGGTCCATCCAAGCGGGGCATGCTTCGGGAATAGGCACTCCTCGGGAAAGTTGGCTGAGACCCTCGACTTCATCATGAAGAACCAAGGCCAGTTCGCACGTCCCGCTGATGCTGGCCGTCATGGCTTGGTTCTGATCTACCCCCCCGACGGAGATGATCGTATCGAAGCTGCTACCTGGATCAGAGGGGTCCGGAGCACGGGAAATGAAACATCTAGGGGAGACGCTCCTAAACGGCCCGAAGACCATCGGCAAAACCGAGGCGAGGAAGCGGCGTCGCCATTAGATGAGCAAGCGTACCCCACCGAAGGTACCGCAACGGCGCCCGATGCAACAGGATACAGCGGATGCGAGCCTGACGAGGCCCCGGCAGAAACGAGTGCGGCAGATTATTTCAAATTACGGTATGCGTGGCCCGAATGACGCCTTCCACAAGATCGCCTGCTGAAAAATATAACGGAGACCTAATAACGGCAGAAGAGATCTCGGTGTGACGGCAGCTTCGAGTGTCGACGCCGAGGAGAGCTACGTGTTAAACGCAATTGAAGCAGGGAGAATCTTCGTCAGGGAGGGCACTGTGCTGCCGGAGACCCTGCAGATCGAAAGTGAGCTGTATATACCCGGCTGGAGATCGGTCAAGAATCTTGACGGATACGGATTGGGTCGAAAAATCCAGGCCGCGGGATGGAACTTCTTCTACCTGGCTTATGAAACGAAAGCTACCGTCTTCGGTATTGACGGAGAAAAGATGATACGCCGGGCGATCGAGCGGATCTTGGCAAACCGGGAGGCGGAGGCGGAGAAATTCAATTCCTTGGAGATCGTGCGGTTGGCTTCGTTGGCCTCGAAGCGTTACCTAGGAATCCGCCATGTAACTGTCTCCGCCCGATCCCGGCATATCCAGGAGGGCCCCGTTATCTTTCAGGTCCAAGACAAAGACTTTGAAGTCGCGGCTCCGAGCAAAATTGAGTTGCGCCCGGACCAAAGCATTGGGCTATTACCCAGCAAGGAAGTGCCTTTGGACGAGGTCAAAATGCCAAATCTTGAATCCGTGCATATTTGAAGGGGATTGTCAAATGAGAACAATGATGCGCAGTCTGGTGGTTTGCTTCCTCATGATTGTCGTGATCCTGCTTTCACCTTCTCGGGTTCACGCTCAGGATCTTTCCACGTATCGCCACTTTGCGTTCGGAATGACTGTGGCCGATCTTTCCAAGCAGATTGATCAAAAACCAGCCAATGCGGCAGTGCTCCACGAACGTCCGGCGCTGATTGAAGAACTGACGTGGTGGCCGCCACAACCCTATGGTCCTTCACGCCCAGCGGAGCCGGTTGAGCAGATTCTCTTCTCTTTCTACAACGGTGCACTCTACAGAATGCTGATGACGTACGACAGTTCCGCCACTAAAGGGCTAACCGAGGAAGACATGGTACGGGTCGTTTCCACAAAGTACGGGGTCGCAACGAGGCCTATCGCCGTAGTCAATTTCCCCACGAACCCACCCTATCATGCTACCGAAAAAGTAATCGCACGGTGGGAGGATTCCCAGTATTCCCTTAACCTCTTTCGATCCTCCGGGGATACCTTTGCGATCGTCATGTTTACAAAACAGCTGGATACTCAAGCGGGGATCTCCATTGCCGAATCCGTGAAGCTGGAACAAGAAGAGGCCCCCCAGAATTCCCGATACGGGATTAGGTTCGACAACCAGAAGGAACCAACTGTCTATTTGGACTCCGAGTGCCTTGACCCGGCTCCGCAAGTATCCGGTCGCGCGACAACGCGGAACTGACTGATTGCCACAAGGTAGAAGACCGAAACCACAGTACGTCTTTGCCTGAAATCGCTTACTGGGATTTCGTGAAAGGTTTAACGCACCCGCCGCCGGGCATTCGACGGTCACGGCTACCATGCGCTATATGCACACAAGTCTCGATTCCAAACGCGGGTCGCGAAACTCGAAAAAAGTTGTGACGTTTTGGTGACATGCGCACCAAAACGCAGCAGCCAAAATCGCCAAGTGTCAGAAATGGCCCGGTAAATTGCTCATGCTGATAGAATTAAAAACGGAGGAGTGCGTGAGCGGTCGAAACGGGCGGTCTTGAAAACCGTTGGGCCCGCAAGGGTCCCGGGGGTTCGAATCCCTCCTCCTCCGCCACAATCTAGAAACGCCCTGCCAAGGCCTTCGCTTCGTTTGTCGCTATATTCGTTTGACGCTATAAGACAATGAGAACGAACTTGCCGTCAGCGGGCGACTACGGGTTTCCCGACTTGGGTGGCGCCGGTTTGCCAAACCTCGCCGCGTCGATCGCTACGTTGGGCCTAACGTCGGTCATTTCAAACTCTGATCGCCCGTCCGTCCAGACCGCAGTCCATTTGAAAGGTATTTTGACTCCGGCGACATCGCGGTAATCGGAGTAATCGATCTCTCTCGGATTCAAGCCAATGACCGTGGTGGTGAACATCACCGTTCGCACGAGCAGGCCGGAATCCTTGTCGAAGAACAATTTGACCCGAGAGCCTGCCGGCGCGGTTCCCTGAACGACTAAAACGCTGTGATCGTCGAGGGTGGTGGGCGGAAAACCAGCACGCCAGCCGGTGAGATATTGCTTGATCTTGGCGGGAAATGCGAGCTCCGCTTCGAAGGTGACCGCGTCCAATTCCCCTCCCGTCAACGTGACCAATGGCAACAGCGAGTTCGCCGCCGCGACCCAGCCGTTTCGCCCGTCGTAGACCGTGGTGCCTTGTCCAATGGGCGGATGGATGACCGTGGCCCGCAACCCTGGAGCTTTTGCGTAAACTTCCGCCGGTAACTTCGCGAAATCCGTATCGTAGCCGGAATAGGTACCGGTAGCGGTAAAGCTGGTGAGGCTGGCGAGGCGCTGCGCTCCGCCCACGGCTTGAATGTATTTATCGAGGATTTGGTCGGCGCTGGGCGCTGCGGGATCGGGTTGCTGGGCAATTTCGATGTCATTGGGATCGCGCTCGGGTGGAGTGCCGTATTGCTCCGCGAGACTCGGCGTGAACCGAGGAGCTACGTCGCTGCGATGGCAGGTATAGCAGGTGACCGTGCGCACGCCGCCGAAATTCTGCGCGTTAATCTGCTTCACCATTAGCAGCATCTTGCGCGCCGTCTGCTTGATGGGCGTATCTTCGGCATACTTCGCCGGATCGCGGCCGCTGTCCTGGGTGTGACAGTCCAAGCAGTTCAGGCTCAGGGAGGCGGCGATAAAGCCCATCGTGGCCATGAATTCGTCCACCGGAATTCCTCTGAGCACCTGGACGTTCTAAAGGATGGAATTCCTTAGCGAGGTGTATTATCGGGCCGATATCGGAAGGAGATATTCATTAACCGAGCGGGTGCAGCACGGGAGACGACGTCGGGGTTCGGGTCCCTGCGAGGTCTGATCATTGGATTTGTGACCGTTGTTGGGGCCGTGTTCTTGTTGATGGCCGTCAGGCCGACAGCCGGTCAAGCCCCAGCCGCTGCGGCAAAGGTTCCCGCCCCAGGTCAATTTCCTCCCTATAGGGCGCCGCGTACTGCGGATGGCAGACCTGACTTGAACGGAATTTGGCAGGCTTTCGTGACGGCGGATATCGATGTTCAGGATCACGATGCGCAAGCCGGGCCGCGCCCGGACATTTTGGGTGCGTACGGCGCTTGGCCGGGGGGACAAGGGATCGTAGATGGCGGCGAGATTCCCTACAAACCCGAAGCGCTGGCGAAAAAGAGAGAGAACGCCGAGAAGCGAATGGTGGTGAACATCACGAGTGATCCCCATCGACATGACACGGGCGACCCTGCGTTGAAGTGTTACATGCCTGGCGTGCCGCGTGCGAACTATATGCCTTTTCCATTTCAAATTATTCAAACTCCGCATGTCGTCATGATGGCCTACGAGTATGCACGCGCTCTACGCACAATCTATATGGAGAACGACAAGGCGATTCCTCAGGAACCTCCCGCCGACAGCTGGATGGGGTGGTCGCACGGGCACTTTGAGGGCGATACGCTGGTCGTAGATTCCAAGGGATTCGCCCCGTATAGCTGGTTCGATCGAGCAGGGGATTACCATAGCGAAGCGCTGCATGTGGTCGAACGCTACACGCCCGCGAGTCCTTACCACATAATGTACGAGGCGACGATCGAGGACCCGAACGTCTTTACGCGGCCCTGGAAGATGAGTTTTCCGCTCTACCGTCGTATGGAGAAGAGCATCCAATTGGTGGACTTCAATTGCACGGAATTCGTGCTCGATTTCCTGTACGGCCAATACAGCAAGAGGGTAGATAAATAGAGTTCAGCGAGTTCAGGAGGAGGCCCTCCAGATGAGAAAGTGCTTGGGTATTGTGTCGAGTGCGTTAACGATTGGGGCGGTGTTGGTTGTGTTCGCGCCGATATTTGTCGCGGCGCAATCGTCGCCCGGTGCGGCTAAAGCCGGTGTGAGCCCGGCAGCGCAGGCGTCGGTCAAAAGCAATACAAACGCAGGAGGCAAAGACCAGACCTGGGTCATGCCCCGTATGGCTGACGGTCATCCGGACTTCAGCGGTTATTGGAACAGCTTAACCTTTACGCCCATGGAACGCCCTACCAAATACGGGAATAGAGAGTTTTTGACACCCGAGGAAATGAAGGGAACTTTCAGGTCTGGCGTGCGGGGTTCGTACGAGCCGGGCGCTCAGGGCAGCGAAGACCGTTATGGCGGCGAATTATTCAACCCCGACTCTGTCGATTATGATGCGACGACGTACGGGCTCAGCCCGTGGCAAAACGGAATCAAACCGAACCCGCGGACCTCGCTCGTGGTAGACCCGCCCGACGGCAAAATTCCTCCGTTGACGCCAGAAGCAAAGGCCCGGTTGGCTGCTGGAGCGAGGCCAGGAGGAGGGTTCCCCTATGTCATCGACGATCACCACGGAGGCGCTGTGGTGCATGCCGATAACGCCAGGGACCTTGGTCAGAATACGAGTTGTGTGACACAGTCGGGTGGACCTCCTTTGATTCCCGCTGAGTACAACAGTGGCTTGTTCATCGCGCAGAATTCGGCCTACATGTTGATCGAAACCGAGACCGGAAGCGAATTCCGTATCATTCCGCTCGATGGGCATGAGCATGTGTCGTCAAATATCCACCAGTGGCACGGCGATTCGCGAGGACATTGGGAGGGCGACACGCTAGTCGTCGAAACCACGAATCTCAGGCCCGATCACACGTATCGCAATGGCGCGCCGAGCACGCAGAAGATTACGGAATACTTCAAGCGCAGTTCTGCGGACACGATTGAGTACAAATTCACGGTGGATGATCCATCGACGTGGACGGAGCCGTGGTCTGCAATTATTCCCATGAGCGCCAGCACCGGGCCGCTATTTGAGTACGATTGCAGTGAGAACAACAACGACGCTGTTAACATCCTCGCGGGAGCTCGAGCCTTCGAGAAGAAGACCGGAGAAGGGAAGCCGATTTCGCAGAAATGAGCCCAACGGACCGTGCCATAAGACGACGTGGCACGCCAGGCCCTGGCCCAAAGATTCTGTAGTGCCCCCGAGCTCGGGAGAAGAAGCAGCAGGTGCGGGTCGTCGTCGTATTGCGTCGGGCGGCTCACACTTACTTAAAGAAGTAAGTTCCGACTAAAGATGGGAGGTCACCGTGAAATTCTTTACGGCTCTTGCTCTGGCAGCGAGTGGTTTGCTCACTTCGGTTCCGCTCGCCGCACACCACGGTGACGCGATCTATGATGTTACGGCGAAGAACGTTACGATGAAGGGCAGCGTGACGGAATGGGTTTGGGCCAATCCCCATTGCGTGCTCCGGTTTGACGTCGCCGATAACGGCCAAGTGGCACATTGGGTTGCGGAGACGACCGCTCCGCCCAGCTTGGTTCAGAGAGGTTGGACGAAGCAATCATTGAAGCCCGGGGATCAAGTGACGGTCACAGTCCTACCCGTCAAGAACGGCCGAACCGTCGGGCGCCTCATCGGGGTGGTATTACCCGATGGTCAAAAGTTACCCCGCGGGGAGAGTGCACAAAACTAGGGCAGTCCAACTCAGAACTACAGACATATGAGGCTGTAGAAGAGCCGACAAGCGGGCGAGTTCAATGGAATTCCACTTCAAGGTTGTAAGTCGTTTCATGATTTTGATCCTTATCACGGCGGTAGCATCGCTAGGCTCCCCGGCATCCGCTCAGACCGCTCAGCTCAGGCAGGCAGAGACCGCGAAGAGCCAGAAGGCAACTCCCTACATCGACGGGTGGGGAACGACCATAATCGCGGAACTGAGCGCAGCTCCCGCTCCAGCTCATGACATTTCTGGCATTTGGGAGCCAGGCCCCCGCGGAGTCCAGCAACTGGGCGCCGGGGCCATGCCCGAAGACGGCAAGCCGGAACATCAGCTGACCTACACTCCTTCGGGATTGGCAAAACTGAACCAAACTAAGCCGAGCAATGGAGTCAGGACCGTTCTTCCTACCGACTCGAATGATCCCGCATGGCATTGCGATCCTCAGGGACTTCCGCGCGAGGACCTTTTTGAATTAAGAACGACCCAGATTTTTCAGACCCCCGAAAAGATGCTGCTCCTTTACGAATACGGCAAGATCTGGAGAGTCATCTGGGCGGACGGGCGAGAACTTCCCGAGGATCCCGAACCGAGGTGGTTCGGATATTCGGTTGGCAAATGGGAGGATGACTACACCTTCGTCGTGCAGAGTTCGGGCATGGATGAAAGAACATGGATCGATCGAGCGGGGCGTCCGCATAGCAGCGATTTGCGGGTAGAGGAGCGCTTCCACCGAGTGGACCGTGACCACTTGGAGCTGACGGTGACCATCAACGATCCGAAAATATATGCGAAGCCCTGGGTGGCCCTCGACAAGTTGAGGTTCACTTGGAGCCGCCCAATTTTGACGTCAGGGAGATGATGTGTTCACCGTCGGAACTTGCCGAATATGACAAGCTGATGGGAAAACCCGCGAGCGGCAAAGACGGCCGTAAGCTGACCTATCTCATTCCTCACAACTCCACGCACCACTCTCGTGAATCATTGTTCCGGCACCGGCTCCGGCGTTAACGGACGCTTCCGGTAATTGGGCCGATAGTCGTTGTGGCAGCCGACACACGCCGCGTACATCGCGTCGCTGAGGCTGGCGATCTTATCCAGGTCGCGGGCCTTGGCGGCCTTGTACGCTGCGCTCCCGGCATCGTACAGGCGCTGCGAGTCCTTCATCCACTTATCGTTGTCCCAGGCACGACCGGGCATCATGAGCAAATTAGCGGATTCCGCAAGCATCAGCATCCTACCCTGAAAGTGCAGCCATTCCTCTTCCGTCTTGGGTGTCTCACGGGTGGTGATGTAAAAGACCTCATCCGAGATGGGCCAGATGATGCCAATCATGAGGTCATCTACGGTCCCGACAGGTTTTAGAGTAGGAGCCTGGGCCGTCGGTGCCTGGGCCAGCGCCACACCTGAGACAAGGAGAAGAAATCCTAATATTTTCGTCATGCTCTTCTCCTATCGTGGCGAATTCCCGCCGTACGTTCCGAAGTGGCCGCCAATATACACTTGACGCGCTCCCCGGGCAACCGCTTGACCTGCCCTGCGGTACTCAATTCGCATTTCTCAGGCCCTGCACCAATCAGGCCGTTGCGTTCCGCGAAAGTGAAAGCGCCCGAGCGGCACCACAACCAAAGAAAACAGATACGCATAATTTCTTACCTTGCTGAACTGCCAAATCGGCCCGGACCAAGTTCGCTCGACCAATCTAGCTGTTGAACCTCAATGATAATGTCCCCTTTTGGCCTCGATAAAAATGTCCCCCTAATAGGACCTCCAAAAGGAGGTCAGATTGGGGCGGACAGAGATGAGCAAGAGAGAGTTGGGAAGGGTGGAGGCGCTCGCACGGGTGCGCAGCAAGCAGCTGCGGTTGGTGGATGCGGCGCGGCTGATGCGGGTGTGCTACCGGCAAGCGAAGCGGCTGTGGAAGCGCTATCGGGAGGAAGGCGCCGCGGGTCTGAAGCACCGCAGTGCCGGACGACGATCGCACCACGCTTATGAGCCGAAGTACCGGGGGAAGGTGCTGCGGCTGGTGCGAGAGAAGTACAGCGGCCCGGT
>QHYQ01000411.1 GCA_003224175.1 Acidobacteriota bacterium | reverse complement strand
TTTACGGGGCGCATCTGCCCCGCTCCCTGCGAAACGGCTTGCGTGCTAGGGATCAACGAGCCGCCGGTCACGATCAAGGTCATCGAAAAAAATATCGTCGAGCGCGCCTGGGCGGAAGGCTGGATTTTGCCCGAACCACCCGAGACGCGCACAGGCAAACGCGTCGCAGTGGTCGGCTCCGGACCTTCAGGCCTCGCCGCGGCGCAGCAACTCAATCGGGCGGGACACTTCGTCACGCTCTTTGAGAAAAATGACCGCCTCGGCGGATTGATGCGTTACGGCATTCCGGATTTCAAGATGGAGAAGCACGTTTTGGACCGGCGCCTGGGGCAAATGGCCGCGGAAGGCGTGCGCTTCGAGACCCGAGCGCACATCGGCGGCAATGTGCCGGCGGAGGATTTGCGTAAGGAGTTCGATGCCATCCTGCTGTGCGGCGGCGCGGAGAATCCACGCGATTTGAATGTTCCCGGGCGCGAGCTGAAGGGAATTCATTTCGCCATGGAGTTCTTGCCGCCGCAGAATAAACGCAATGCCGGCGATGAAGTGCCCAACCAGATCCTGGCCACAGGAAAACACGTGGTGATTATCGGCGGCGGAGATACGGGTGCAGACTGCCTGGGCACCACCCATCGGCATAAGCCCAAATCGGTGCACCAGTTTGAAATCATGCCGATGCCGCCGGAAGCGCGTGCGCCGAGCACGCCCTGGCCGCTATGGCCGCTGCAATTGCGCTCAGAGAGCTCGCATGAAGAAGGTGGGCTGCGGGATTGGTCGATCGGTACGACGCACTTCAGCGGCGACGAAAATGGAAATGTAAACCAGCTTCACGCTATCCGCGTAGGGCCGCCTCCAAAGTTCGGGCCCATTCCGGGAACCGAATTTGTCCTGGAAGCGGACCTGGTGCTGCTAGCGCTTGGTTTCCTGGGGCCGGTAAAGCAAGGCATGGTCGAACAATTCGGCGTCAATCTCGACGCGCGCAGCAATATTGCCACCGACGCGAACTACATGAGCTCGGTGCCCGGAATTTTCGCTGCCGGCGATATGCGCCGGGGGCAGTCACTGGTTGTGTGGGCGATTTCCGAAGGACGCAAGGCCGCCGCCGGCGTGGACAAATTCCTCATGGGCAGCACCCGCCTGAAATAAGAGCCCACCGCCGGCTCAGTGGGTCATTCCGTAAACGATGTAGTTGATGGCGATGCGGTAGGCCATGGAAGTGGCGGGCTCTGGGTAATTGGGGCTGTCGGCCCATTCCCAGGCATCGCCGACGTCGCTATTGTGGCAGATGGCGATCATGATGCGGCCCTTATCAAAGGACCCACGCGCCGGGATCTTCGACAAAAATCCAGGGCCAGTTATAGATATCATCGCTAGCCGCGTCGACCACTTGCTCGGCCACATGCGTGTTGATGCGCGTCAGGCGAATGACGCCCTGCACTAGCTGGCGATCCGACTTCGGATAGTCGGCGGCCCAGCGTTGAAAGCCGCGAAAGCTACCGTAAGGCATGTTGTAGTGGAAACGAGCGAAGGTCCATTCGACTCTTTGCTTGGCCCCGATGGGCATATTCTCCTCGTCTTCCTTCTGATATCGGTTAATTCTGCGGCGCTGGTAAGCGAGCAGAGCGGAGGCAAAGCCGAGGAAGAGCAATGCCGAGAAGAGAAATGCAAGCCGCCGACGGAGAGTCGTTCGCGCGAATTTCATTGGCGTCTATGTGAGTCGCTATTATCCAGTCAAAGCGAGACGCTGCCGGCTCGCTGCTATCGATTAGGCTTGCCGACAGCGGGCTCCCTGATCCTCTTGGTAAAGGAGTTCTCTTCCGACCACACGCAGGGAAGCTCTCCGATTTCTACACCCGGCCGCAGTTTCATGATCCTCTCAGGTCCAACGACCGGCTTCGTGTAAGCTTTGGGATCGTCCGCCCGGATGTTGTATGCGATGGTGTTACGGTCCACGCGTTGGTACCGCTCGGTAACGCGCATCTCCTCGCTATGTGGATAGCCCGTTGCGCCGAGCCAGGTCTTATCATTGAAGCCGGCAGATTCAACAACCAGTGTGTAATCTCCCTCCCAATGCCCAATCGCGTATCCATACCACGTCGGATCTGGATCTTTAGGGAGGGATCGTCCATCGGTCCAGATCGTGCGCCACGCGTGTTCGCGCTCGAAGAACTGAATGATCCGGTTTGAAACTTGAACAAACTCAAACGGCGTGGGAAAAAACATAATACGTGGGAAGCCGGCAGGGTCGCATTGCAAAATGGCGTCATTGCCATCAGGCACCGCTCTCGTTCCGTATCCGGGCCGCTCGGTATCAAATCTCGCCTTCGCCCAGGGCGTCATGGGAGGCATGTCCTTCTCCGGAGCGGTACTTTCCTGACCGCCGCTGCCTTGGTATAGCCAGACGCCGGAGATATCACGTTTAGGGGCGGGAGCCGCGCTCTCTTTTACAGACTTTTCTTGCGACGCGGATCGCGTGGAAGTAGCGGAAGCGAAGGCCAGCACCACGACTGATCCTATTGTTCCTATTGTCAGAGAAATGCGCCGCCTTGGCATTCTTCACCTCAAATCCATCTTCAGAACATGGCCGTCGTCAAAGACGATTTTCCCGGTTTTCTCTCCGGAAAATCCGACGGGTGCTCCGCTTTTGGCGGGAACCAGCGTCACAGCAATGTGATCTCCGGATTTAACGGAGTCCCGAGTCCAGCTATTCCTTCGAAGGATGCCTGGGCTCTGCGATTCGACGGACCAACTCACGACGTTCCCTTTCTGGTCCTTCACATCGAGATAGATCTGGCAATGCGGATTGGACCATACGAATTCGGTTACGTTCCCGGTAATCGTGATCGGATGTTGCTCGTCGTAAGCCGCGTTCCCATGGTGCGCCAGTAGCGAGGCGCACACCACGAGGAGTGTCACGACCAAGGCGGAAGACGTTACCAGCCTGGGATTCATCTGCTACCCTCGCAAATTGGATTTGCCAGCACAGCCTTGCCCCATGTTACGTGGCTCGCCACGTACTTGGGGGCGGATCAGCGCCCGACCACGCCAAGATCTGTGAAAGCGCTGGGCTTCAAAGCCGGGAACCGACGCAGATATCCTTCTACTGCGCTGTAAACGCAAGCAGCACGTTGCCGGGCTTGCCGCCGGCGCCGAACAGGTATCCTGATCCCACGAAGAGGGTACCGCCCACGACCGTGGGACCCGCGGACGCCATCGATCCGCCATTGGCCTTCACGCTGTTCACCGTCTTGTAGTCATGGGCCGTATTGACCTCCCAGATCTGGTGCCCGTCCTCGGTCGAAAATGCACGCAGAATACCGTCCCACCCGCCCGAGAACACCACGCCCGGAATCACCGTCAGTGCCGCTGTTTGCCCCTGCTCCGGCCCCCTGGGAACTTGCCCCGGCAGCGGCGTAAACCACTTCTTTTCGCCGGTCTTCAGCGAGACGGCCGCGATTCCGCCGCTGCGCAGCCCGAAGTAGGCGTTCTGATCGTCCGCTGCGCCGCCGAATGTAATCATCCCCAGCGCGAGCTTATCGACGAGCTGGACTTTCCACAGCAGCTTCCCGTTCTGGTCCGGGTCGTGCGCCCAAACCATGCCGCTCTTTTGCGCCGCTACCAGGACCCGGTGCCCATCCGGCAAAGTCCGCAAGATCATCGACGACCCGAAATCGTAATCGGGCCCCAGCGGCCTCGGGCAGTTCTCCGAAATTCCGTCCGGGTTGTCGGTACCGCCGCCTCCACATCCGGAAAGCCAAGCATCGTCCTCGGTGTCCTGCACCGACCACAGCACTTTGCCAGTGTCCATATCCAGCGCCATCACGGCGTCAGTGGTCTTGCCCGCCGGTTCGGTGTAGGCATCGCCCGTACCGATGTAAAGCGCATGGTGCCGCGTGTCCACTGTGGGCGCAGCCCACACCGCACCGCCTGCCGGAGCGTAGTGCTGCACCCCCTTAGCGCTCTTCGCCGCCGGCTTCGGCGGATCGGGAATGATGTATGTTTTCCACGCTTGTTTGCCAGTCTTGGCATCGAGCGCCGTCACGCTGCCGCGAAATGTGCAGCACGGATAGGTCATGCTCAATCCTCCAGTACGCTCCTCGGCCGATGCCATCGGCACGTACAACCGCCCTTCATATAGCGTCGGGGCTCCGGTGATCTGCGCGACGGGGTGCTCATCAACCTTCACCTTCCAGAGCAGCTTCCCGTTGTCAGCATCGACGCTATACACGTTGGCTTTCTGGTCTCCGAAGTACAGAGCGTACTTGGCCGAGCCCGCGCCGGTCACTGACGCGATGCTGGGCGCCACGCGCATGGCCCCTTCTGTCTGAAATGACCAATAGACGCAGCCGGTCCCCGCGTCGAGCGAATAAACCGTGCCGGCGTCCGAGCCCAGGAAGACACGCCCCCCTGCGATGGTGGGCTGGCTGTGCGCCTCCTCCGCCAAAGGCAAGCCGAATGCCCATTTCACCTTCAAGCCAGGCACTTGCGCTGCGTTCAGCCCCGCCGCGCTCGCAGGCTGAAAGCGAGCGTTGGTCGTAGGATCGACTCCCCATCCATTCCACATCGGGCCGGCGCTAATGTCGCCCATCGGCGGATCGTTCGTGCATTGGTTCGGCATGGTCTTCGCTGCCGCGATCTCAGTAATGCCAATTTTGCGACCGCCCAAATATGCCGCCATCATTTTCTTATCGTCGTCCGATAAGCCCTGGATCTGCGCATGAGACGCCTTGGAAAGCGCTGCATACACCGCCTCCGGTGTCATCTTCCGCAGCCGCGTAGCGTCGGGCGCCTTTTTGTTCTGCGAACTTTGGTGGCAACTGGCGCATTTTGTCTCGAACAGCCGCAGCCCAACCGTGGACTGCGCAAGCGCCTTGTCAGCCGTCGCCATAAGCATGACGAGCGATGCGACTGCGACAGGCACGAACAGGAAGCTTTTCATGAATGCATACTCCTCTTTTGGGCTTATAGCGTGATGTAACAAACCATATGCCTAGGCGACGCAGGCGTCAAGATTGACCCTCGCCACCGCCGGGACGCTCGTGCTGCTGGAATTGGCGAAGCCGCCGCTACCGTGGCCGGCGTGGGCAAGAGCAATTAAGATTCTCGATTAATTCTGTCCGATGGCCTTCCGCAGATCGCTTATGGCCACAAGGCGTCCGTGAAGCGGGGTGATCTGTTGCACGTCGAGATTGAGGCGCTTGATGTTCTCGTAGAGGTTCACGCTCTCCTTCACCACGGGACCAGGCGAGGCGATGGGAGGGGCGGGGTTGTACACATCCGCTTCAATGAGCACTTTCGCTTTCGGCAGGTAGCCAATCAACATCGTATCAGCATGATTGGTTCCTTGGAGATGATAGAGCTCCAGGGTCTGCGTGCCATCCGTGAGCACGCGCTTGTCGGCCACAGCCTCAATGACGGGCTTCTTCGGCACCTTGGCTAATCGATCAGGGCTCAGGGTATGCGGCATAGCCCACACTTTTTCGTAGTACGGCTTGTTTTCGGCCGCTGTCAGGATGGTGGCTCCTTCCGCTACGCACGCCCGCAGGCCGCCCAGATGATCGAAATGGTGATGAGAATTGACCACGTATCGGATCGGCTTGTTGGGGATGGTTTTCTTCACCGCGTCGATGACGGCCACGGCGCGATCGTCATTCAGGGGACATTCGACCAGCGCAACGTAGTTCTTGAACTCCACAGCCACGCTGTGATGCGTGCCGCCCGTCAAGTACCAAACGCCCTCGGAGACTTTCTGCGTTTCAACCTTCACGGCAGCCGGCGGCGCTTTTTCGACGTTGTCAGGCACGGGAAAGACCACGTATGGGTTATTGGGATCGGCTTTTGTGACCGTCAGGTCCAGCACCGGAAAGCCGCCCTGCTTCTCAACAATGTGTGATGGGAACTGGACGTCAGTGGTGATCTCGCCAAGGTCCTTGTAGTCCGAATATGTTGTTTCCGTGACCATATCGCCGAGCACCGGGTCGCTCGTCCGGGTCTCGACGCGTTCCGGCTGGTTCTTGGCGTTGAGCGTCACCTTCGTGATGATTCCTTGCAACGCCCCGGAGAGCGGAAACGTGATGACGGTCGCACCGCCTTCCGTGGTGACTTTCGCGGCCGAGCCGGCCTTCACCGCCATCTTGAGAACTCCGAAGGGAAGGGTCCAGAGCTGCAGCAGCCGGTCATTGACCGCACCCGGAGTAGGAGTTGCAGCGCTGCCGGGAATGAAACCGGCTCCGGGCACAGACTCGTTCCAGGCAAACTTACCGCTCATTACCTGGATCTGCCGCTGAGGCGCCGCGAGAGGCAGCCCCCCGCCGCCCTGGATGAGGCCGTCCGGGTTCGAGCGCGTCACGTCCACGCGCATAGCGGGAACGGCGTAGCTCAGGCTGGCGTGATAAGTCACCTTAAATTCGGGCCAAGCCGAGTCCGGGCGATAGGATTGACCGAACGCGTAGGTGGATCCGGTGCCCCAATACTCGAGCGTGTTGATGGCGTCGATGCGTTGGGGACCGCGAATCATCCCAAGCGCGTACTCGGCAGTCTTTACGACTGCCTGCGCGTCCTGTGCACGTGCACACGGAGCGGCTAGCGCTCCCGCAATTAGGGTGTAGCAGAAGAGGCGGCGGATCATGACTGGCTTGAGTAATGCTTCCTAGCGATCGATTTCTAGTGATGTTCCTTGGTTACCAAGTGCGACAAGTCGTGTTCCACACACGGGAGCGTTTCCGACAGCCAGGCCTTGGGATCGGGGTTCAGCTTTAGCGTACGAGCGTTCATGAGCCAAGGCTTGATCAGCACGTCGGGATCTTCGACGGTGGCCTGCCAGGTGAGCGTGTCGCCGTCCCGGTGCATTCGCTCGATGACATGCAAATTCTCGCTATGGAAGTAGCCGGTGATGTCGA
The DNA here is from genome assembly GCA_003224175.1 of Acidobacteriota bacterium. Lineage (GTDB taxonomy): Bacteria > Acidobacteriota > Terriglobia > Acidiferrales > UBA7541 > Palsa-189. Next base: position 2,133 of record QHYQ01000411.1, on the reverse strand, counting down.
GCCAACTGGTGTCGTTGAAACCGATCGTGTCGATGACCAGGGTATCACCCTCCCAGTGGCCGATCGACTCACCTTTCCACGTGCCATCCAAATCGTCGAGCGGAGTATGGGCCCGGCCGTCGGTGGGGATCACGCGGTACGCATCACCCCAGCCCTCGGCCGCGGGACTGACGTAAAGGAAAACCATCTCCTTAGGCGTCTGAACGATCTTGGCAGGAGGGCCCATGCGCGGAACGCCGGCAGGCATACAACCGAACGATGGGTCCTGGGAGTTCCCGTTCTGATCCAGCTTCTGAACCTTTTCCCAGAATTCCGGCTTGTACATCGGCTTATTGGGATCGGATCTGCGGATGATAGCGTTGTCGCGCTCGAAGTTCAGCAGGGTGCCATCCCGGGAGGCGAGATTTTGGGCGAGCGGATCGTCGCTCTGGACGAATGGGGCCCGCTGGCCAATCCAGAGACCAGTCAGATCGGGGTGCCCGTCCGCGGCTCGCGGAGTGACCTGGTTTCCCTGGGCCATCGCGCGCACAGAGGCGAGGCACAACACCACGTTTACAAGGATGTAGCCGAGACTTGATTGCTTCATCGCTTCCCTCCCGGCTTGCCTATTTGGCGTTCGGATCGGAAGTCCAGATCGTGAACTTACGGCCATCGGGAAGTGTGACGTCCCTGATGAGCCCCGCATCGGTGCCGTCTTTGGCGGCGACGGCATTCACGGTAATGGTGTCACCGGCCTTCAACCCTCCACGGTCCGCCCGACTCAGCCCCGCCCTACGGAGCGCGCCCGGGCCCGCCATCTCGAAGGCCCAATGCTTCACGTTGCCGCTATCGTCCTTCACGTCGAGATACAGGTAAGAATGGGGATTAATCCATTCTACCTTCGTGACAATACCGGTGATCGTGAGCGGCTTATTGAGGTCGAACTCCGCCTGCACAGAATGATGCGCCGAGACAGACGTGGCCGCTATCAGGAAACCGCCAACCGCTAGTAAACCACCAATTCCGCGTTTCATCGCCGAAACCCCCGTCAATTTACAGACCGTTAACAGAAATGAATCGCCCGTGTCAAGGCCATTTGATCGTCGGCAGTGGCGATATCGGATCGAAAACGCCCGGCCGGTTGCCCACAAATTGTACCAAAATGCGGACGAAGGGCGCGAATCGAGCCTGATGCAATCAGCTTCTCTTTCACTTATAGTTTGCAGGTGCGGGCCCGTAGCTCAGCTGGTTAGAGCAGCGGACTCATAAACCGATATCTGGTCTCTGCCTGTCCCCGCCCTAATCCGCCATCGCGCGCCGTTTCATCAGCTTACAAATTTCTTCCCTCGCCGTGAGACGCCAAATTCAGTCCCACATTGACAAACCAACTGCCACCAGAACTGCCACCAAGAACACGACTTCAACCTGCGTCGCGACCGTCTTCGCCCCTGATTAGAAATTGACCGCTCTGAGCTCCGCCGTTACATCGCGGACGCCAAGAGCGTTCCAGATATCGTCGCGCAGCAGGAATCGATGGCTGTTGGTGCGCTCCACAAAGGTTGCTCGGCCGATGGCCACCGCGTGCGGTATGAGCGCCGCACGCATCACGGCATAGTCCTCGCTAAAGAGAACGCCCGCAAGAAAATCAAAATGTGCGCCCCCGAGATCGCGAATTGCGGATAACTGCCGGGAATTGTTGTATTGCGTGATTCGGCGGCCTTTGATCTGGTAGCGGGTGCCGTCTGAAGCGATGGCGTCGACGTTAGCGTGCGAGTTGCCTGCTTGTTTCCAGCCGAATGCCTTGCAGAAGAGGTACTCGGCGAGATCGCCCGTCGGATTGTTGGAGCTTCTCGTAATGCCTCGTTTACGGAGCTCATCACCTAGTGTTGCGTGCAGCGCCAGCAATTCCGGTGGCGATAAGGCCGCAAGATTCATATTGGCCGCCTCCCTGTAGCGCCCCTCCGCCTCTTCGATTTCGATACACGCATCCACATGCGCACGACTCCTTCCCACTCGAAAAGAGCGAGCTTGATCACGGCGGCTCCCGTCGCAATCATCACGACAACGTTGACAAACGTGGCTTCCATACCTAGCTGGTTCCCTGAGCGGCTTTCTTAATCGGTAACAGAACCACCGTGGCCTTGGGCTCAATCA
>QHYQ01000410.1 GCA_003224175.1 Acidobacteriota bacterium | reverse complement strand
GTGTTGCGTCTGGTGGCAACACTCGAGCGGGGCAGCGAACACCCTTTGGCGTCCGCGATTGTGAAGGGCGCAGAGGAACGAGGGATCGCGCTCGGGTCTGCCGAAAGTTTCGAATCAATCACAGGGCAAGGGGTGCGTGGGCACGTAGACAGATGGCAGGTCGTACTGGGCAATCGCCAGCTTCTCGACGATCTCGGCATTGCCGCCGGTGGTTTGGCTGAAAGAGCGGAGGCCTTGCGCGGCGATGACCAGACAGTGATGTTTGTGGTGGTGAACAACCAACTGGCCGGGTTGATCGGCGTCGCTGACCCCATCAAGCAGAGCACAGCGGAAGCCATTGATCAGCTACACAAGGACGGCATTCGCATCGTGATGCTGACGGGGGATAGCCGGACGACCGCAGAAGCTGTGGGGCGCAGACTGGGGATCGATGAAGTGATCGCCGAAGTTCTGCCCGCAAAGAAGGCCGGCATCGTGAAACGGCTCCAAGGTGACGGGCGCTTCGTGGCTATGGCGGGCGATGGGATCAACGACGCCCCGGCGCTGGCTCAAGCACAGGTGGGGATTGCCATGGGGACGGGCACCGATGTCGCCATGGAAACGGCCGACGTGACGCTGGTAAAGGGAGACCTGCGGGGGATCGTCCGAGCACGCCTGCTGAGCCGCGCGACCATGCGCAACATCAAACAGAATCTTTTCTGGGCTTTCATTTATAACGCTGTTGGAGTGCCGATTGCCGCCGGAGCTCTTTATCCATTGTTTGGGCTTTTATTGAGCCCGATGATCGCGGCGGCGGCGATGAGCTTCAGCTCGGTATCTGTGATCTCGAACGCTCTGCGATTGCGCAAGGCAGCGCTTTGAAACGGCGCTTGGGAATGGGCTGCTCCGAATGATCTACTTCGAGTGCAGCAGGGCGTCCAGGGCCGCGGTAAGTTCGGGGCTGGTCCAATCCTGTTGCCCGACGATTTTGCCGGCGATGCGGCCGTCGCGGCTGATGAGATAGGCTTCAGGAATCATCACTGTACCGTAGTTCGTCCCGATTTTCCTGGCATTATCCAAGTAGGTGGGAAAGTTGACTTGATGCTCGCCGAGGAATTTTTTATATGCGGAAGGGTCGTCATCCCAACTGATTCCCAAAATCGTTCCGCCTTGGCTCGATATACGCTGCTGAAGAGCGTTTAGCGAAGGCGCCTCCTCCACGCAGGGCGGGCACCAGGAAGCCCAGAAATCCAGCACCACGACCTTGCCGCGAAAATCCGACAGATGAACTTGCCGGCCGTCGGCTTGGACGGTGAAGTCAGGCGCACGGCGTCCCGCGACGCTCGGTTCGCCCTGGCGGTAACTCGGCATGGCAAAGAGGTACAACACGGCCAATGCGCCCACCATAACTAAGCCGCCGCGGAGTTTTTGTTTCATGGCCTCGGGTTCCGGTAGTTATAATAACTCGCCGGTTGAGCCTGCGCGACTCTCATTCCTCCCACCCCAATGAACGCCGACGCATGCGTATCCGCAATCATACCCGCGAGAAACGAGGAGCGCAGTATCGCGCAGGCCGTTGTTTCCGTGGCGGAACAACCTGAGATTCAGGAAGTTGTGGTCGTTAACGACCAATCTAGCGACAGTACCGGCGAGATACTGCGGCGGCTTGCGGCCGCTTGGCCGAAACTGCGGGCGGTTGACGCCGGACCCTTGCCCGCTGGGTGGGTGGGGAAGAACCACGCAGCATGGCTAGGCGCACAGAAAGCCCGATGCGATTGGCTGCTTTTTACCGATGCGGATGCGGTGCATCTGCCGGGATCAACGGCTCGCGCCTTAACCGAAGCGAGATCGCTCGGGGCAGATCTGGTTTCCTATTCTCCAGGACAGGAAATGTACACGCCGTGGGAGCGGGCGCTCATTCCGTTCATCTTTTGCCGGCTTTCGCAACTCTATTCCTACGCGGCCGTGAATGATTCTGACTCGCCTGCAGCGGCGGCCAATGGGCAATATCTGCTCATTCGGCGAAATGCTTATGAACAGATCGGGGGACACGCGGCGGTCCAGAATGAAGTGCTCGAAGACGTGGCGCTTGCGCGGCTGGCGAAGTCGGCCGGCTTTCGATTGCATTTCGCACCGGGAGACCATATTTGCCGCGTGCGCATGTATGCAAGCTTCCGAGCGATGTGGGAAGGCTGGTCGAAGAACCTGCTTCCTCTGGTTACCTGGTCCGGACAGCGAGTCACGCGGGAGCTGCTCTCGGTGATGCCGTGGATTCCCCTGCTGTGCCTGCTGCTCACGCCCTGGCACGCCATCTTCGGCGCGCTGGGCTTTCTGCTGCTGGCGGGACGCCATGCGAGCTATGCCGCCCTGCTGCGGAAGAATCGATTCCCGCTCTCCAGCGTCTTATACTACTTGGCAGGCGCGGGGCTCTACTGCGCCGCTTTGCTGGCCTCGGATTGGGGTTACGCGCGAGGCAAGATAGCATGGAAAGGACGAGAGTATCCCGTGGCGACGCCTGCTCGCCGGTCATAGCCTATGGTTTACGTGACACGCAAGATCGAATTTTCCGCCGCGCACCGGTACCACAATCCGGCGTTTTCGGCCGAGGAGAACCGGCGAATCTTCGGCAAATGCAACAACCCAAATGGGCACGGCCATAATTACGTGCTCGAAGTTACGGTGGGCGGGGAAACGGATCCTGTAACCGGCATGGTCCTGGATTTGAAGGAACTGAAGGACATTCTGGAACGTGAGATCATGAATCGCATGGACCACCGATTCTTGAATTATGAGGTGCCGGAATTGGCGGACCAGATTCCCACCTGCGAGAACATTGCAGCGCTGATTTGGAGGCTGCTGACGCCCAAGATAAAGAAGGGACGATTAACTCGCGTGCGGCTGTGGGAATCTTCGGATCTTTACGTCGATTGCTACGGAGACGGGGCAAAATGAGGTTGGAGCTGACGCGGCGGTATGCACTGGCCGCTTCGCACCGGTTGAATAGCCCGCATTTAGATGAGGCTGAAAACGAGCGAATCTACGGCAAGTGTAACAACCCCTACGGGCATGGGCATAACTACATCGTGGAGGTCACCGTAAGCGGGAAAGTTGATCCGGCGACCGGCATGATTGCGGACCTTGGCGAGTTGGACGGTTACGTCGCGCGGGAGATCATCGAGCCATTCGACCACATGTACTTGAATAAGGACGTGGAGGCTTTCCGCGATCACGTGCCGACGACGGAGAATTTGTGCATGGAGATTTTTGAGCGCCTGAAGCAATTCCCCAGTGCGCGTCTGGTACGTATCCGGTTGGAAGAGACTGGCCGAAACAGTTTCGAGTACGCAGGCCAGGGGGATGGGGATGAAAGATGACTAATTCGGCGAAGAAGACGGAAGAGATCAAACTTAACGATGAACCGCAGCAAGCGAAAGGAGAGAGCATCTCCGATCTGGTGCGCGCGATGCTCTCGCGAATCGGCGAGGATCCAGCTCGCGAAGGATTGCGGCGCACGCCTGAGCGCTATGAACGCGCGCTGCGTTATCTAACCAGCGGTTATCATCAGGATCCGGAAAAAGTCCTGAACGGGGCGATGTTTGCGGTGTGTTACGACCAAATGGTGGTGGTCAAAGACATTGACCTTTTCAGCTTGTGTGAACACCACATCCTTCCTTTCTTTGGAAAATGCCACGTCGCGTATCTCCCGGATAAACGCGTGGTTGGTCTGTCTAAAATTCCGCGGCTGGTAAATATGTTTTCGCGCCGGTTGCAGATTCAGGAGCGGCTGACGAACCAGATCGCGCAGGCCATTCAGAAAGTCATTCAGCCGCTGGGCGTGGGCGTGGTCATCGAGGCGCGCCATTTGTGCATGGTCATGCGCGGAGTGGAAAAACATCGCACCGAGACCATAACCAGCGCCATGCTAGGCGCCTTTCGGGATAACCAACAAACGCGTGAGGAGTTTTTGTCACTGATCGGCCGCCGCTCGTTCTAAGTGTGTCTTGGGAAAGCCGGTGGCGACCAGCCGACTGCTGCAGATAGGGGTTTTCTGGGGTTCTGGCGGCCAGAAGATCCGAAATTCCCCTTAGGCGGCGAGCGATGCGTGTGGTACCCTAAGAAGGTCGAAGAGAACAGAAAAAGAGAGTGTAGGGAACGACGGAGAAAGACTTGAGAGAAACGAAGTCAGTGTTGATCGAGCAATACCGAAGCCATCCGAAAGACACAGGGTCACCCGAAGTGCAAATCGCATTGCTCAGCGAACGAATCAACTACCTGACATCGCATCTCAAGTCGCACGCGAAAGATCATGCCTCACGCCGCGGCCTGATCATGATGGTGAACAGACGCAGGCGTCTGCTGGATTATCTGAATCGTCGTGATCCCGATCGGTACCGCGAGATTGTCGAACGATTGAGTCTGCGAAAGTAGTTCAGACTGCTTCCTCAGACATTTTGGCGTCCCGCGAAGGCGGCATTCGAGGCTAGTTAGCTTGAGCGACTGGTGTTAATGGTTTACCCGGTTTTGCCTCGTTTCGTACCCCTCCCAAGCTCTTCCGTTTCTCTCCGGCAAGTTAAATTTACTTAGCCCATACAGGGGCGGCCGCAATTGACGCGGCGAAAGGAATTGAAGTTATGTCGCAATCTGCTCCACATCAAGTACAAGTTGAAGTTGGCGGGCGCCCGCTGACGCTAGAAACAGGGAAACTGGCCAAGCAGGCCAACGGCGCCGTCCTGGTCAAATATGGGGACACGCAACTGTTGGTTACCGCGTGCATGGATTCGCATCCGAACGACCGGGATTTTTTGCCTCTCACGGTCGACTATCGGGAGTACACCTATTCGGCGGGCAAAATTCCTGGTGGATTTTTCAAACGCGAGGGCCGTCCGTCAGAGCGCGAGATCCTCATCTCGCGGTTGATTGACCGCCCGCTACGGCCGCTCTTTCCCGAGGCATGGCGCAATGAAACACAGATCGTCGGTCTAGTCTTATCCGCGGACAGCGAAAATGATCCCGACGTCATCGCCGTGACGGGTGCGTCGGCGGCCGCCTTTATCTCCGACCTGCCTTTCGACAAACCGATTGCCGCAGTGCGCGTGGGTTTGCTGGAGGGCCAGCTGGTGGCCAATCCAACCACGGCCGAGCAGAAGAAGAGCCTGCTCAATCTTGTCGTGGCGGGAAGCGAAACGGCGATTGTGATGATCGAGGCTGGCGCCCTGGAGGTGTCCGAGGACACAATTGCCGACGCGCTCAGCTTCGGGCACGAGCAAATTCGCCGCATCATTGCGGCCATACGAGAATTGCACGATCTCGTCCGGCCGAAGAAAGTCGTCGTCCCGCCGCTGGTTTTTAACGAAGAAGTGCTGAGAGACATCGAGAAGCGCTTTGGGCAGCGATTGCACGACGCACTGGACACCGCCAAGTATCCGAAGAAGGAAAGTTACCGGCGCGTGGATGAGCTTAAAGACGAATTGTTGGCCACGATTCCGGAAGAGGACGAGGAACAGCAGAAAGAGGCGGAACGGGGGTTTGAACGCTTGCGCGAAAAGTTCTTTCGCGATGATGTGCTCCACCGCCATCGCCGCCCGGATGGGCGCGCGTTTGATCAGATCCGGGCGATCTCCTGCGAGGTGGGATTGCTGCCGCGAGTGCATGGTTCGGCGCTTTTCACGCGGGGCGAGACGCAGGCGCTGGCTACATTGACGCTGGGCACCAAGGAAGACATGCAGCGGCTGGACCTGCTTTTCGAGGACGAAGCCTTCAAGCGCTTCATGCTGCACTACAATTTCCCGCCGTTTTCGGTAGGAGAGGTCAAGTTTCTGCGCGGGCCGGGGCGGCGCGAGATTGGTCACGGAGCACTGGCGGAACGTGCGCTCCTGAACCTGCTTCCATCCGAGGACGATTTTCCGTACGCCATGCGGCTGGTCTCTGACATTTTGGAATCCAATGGCTCGTCTTCGATGGCCACTGTGTGCGGCGGATCGCTGGCGCTCATGGACGCGGGCGTGCCGCTGCGCGCGGCGTGCGCGGGAATTGCCATGGGCCTGGTTATCGAGGGAGACACCACGGCCGTGCTGACCGATATCGCCGGAGCGGAGGATCACTACGGCGATATGGATTTCAAGGTTGCCGGCACGCGGGCCGGAATTACGGCGCTGCAAATGGACATCAAGGTTGGGGGAGTGAGCGTCGGGGTGATGCGCCAGGCGCTGGAGCAGGCCCGAAAGGCGCGGCTGGAGATTCTGGACATTATGGATCGCACACTCACCGAGCACCGCGGGACGATGTCGCCCTATGCGCCTCGGTTATTCCAGTTGACTATCCCAACGGACAAGATTCGCGATTTGATCGGCCCGGGCGGAAAGAAGATTCGCTCCATCATCGAGGCCACGGGCGTGAAGATCGACGTTATGGACGACGGCAAAGTTCACGTCTTCGCTTCCGACGGAGGCTCGGCCGAATCGGCGCTGCGGATGATCCGCGATGTTACGGCGACTGCCGAGGTGGGCAAGACTTATCTCGGCAAAGTCGTCCGCCTGGCCGATTTCGGGGCTTTCGTAGAGCTTTTCCCGGGCACCGACGGATTGCTGCACATCAGCGAGATCGCCGAACAGCGCATTCGCGACGTGCGCGACGAACTGAAACTCGGAGACCAAGTGCTGGTGAAGGTTCTGGCGATCGAGGGCAACAAGATTCGCCTCTCGCGTAAGGCCATCCTGCGCGAACAACGCGAGAAACAGCGGCGCGAAGCAAGCGCACAGTAACCGGAACGTCAAATCAAGCCATTATTGACCTCACATACAATAATGCAATAATGGACCTCCTGACGATAGGAGGTCCCCATGCGACCAAAGGGTTCGGCCGAGCTGCTCGCGGATCGGCGCAGGCGCGCGCTGAAACTGCTTGGCGCGAAATTGTCCCTGAACGAAGTTGCTCGGCGTATCAGTTGCGCTGCCAGTTCGGTCATGCGGTGGCGGAATGCTTGGCGACGACGCGGCGCCGATTCTCTCCAGGTGCGATTCTCTCCGGGTCGTCCGAGAAGACTCACGCGACGCCAAGAGCGTCGGCTGGTCCGGATCTTGCTTCAAGGAGCCGTTGCCCATGGTTACCGCACAGAATTGTGGACGACCAAGCGAGTGGCGGAAGTGATTCAAAGGAGCTTCCACGTGCCGTGCCATTTCAACACCGCTGGCCAACTCCTGCATCGGCTCGGGTGGACGCACCAGAAGCCCGAAGGACGTGCTTTGGAGCGGGACGAGAGGGGCCCTCGAACGCTGGAAGCGGAAAGACTGGTCGCGGGTAAAAAAACGCCACGCGGCTGGGCGCCC
>QHYQ01000409.1 GCA_003224175.1 Acidobacteriota bacterium | reverse complement strand
GACGCGGCGTTATCGCATTCAGCAGTTTGACGTCACGGGTTACGAAGCCGCGGCGCAGGTGAGCGAGCATGTCGCCTATCACCTCGGGCAGATTATTTACGTAACGAAGCTGAAACGGGCGAAAGACCTGGGCTTCACGCGCCTGCCTTCGGCGGCGTCGAAAGCAGACGAACGCAAACTATAAATTTAGATTTCACGGCGAGCGCGCGGCTTGATGAACGCGCAGATACAAATGCCGGGCTGTAAGCCCGGCGCTACACCTGCGGATCAGAAAAATTCAGGGGAGAGAGAAAGTATGATCGTCGAGATGCGCACGACGCTGGTCAAGCCCATGACGCAGAAAAAAGTGGAGGAGCGGTTCGCGCAGGCGCTGCCGGAACGGCAGAAGCTTTCGCCGCTGGGCGGTTTTTTTCACACCGACGTGGGCACGCTCAACCAGATCATCGAGCTTTGGCCCTACGAAAACATGGCCCAGCGCGAAGACGTGCAGGCGCGCGCGGTGAAGATCGGCTGGCCGCCGGACAATCGCGAATTCGTCATCGAACAGGATACAAAAATCCTCAAGCCCGCGCCTTTTTCGCCGCCCTTCAAGACAGGAAAATTCGGCAACGTGTACGAAATCCGGCAGTACATCTATCAATCCGGGACGATACCGAAAGTGATCGAGGCGTGGATTCCGCTGATCGAGGCGCGGATGAAGATGTCGCCCATGGTGGGCTGCTGGTACACGGAGATTGGGCCGGTGAACCAATGGGTGCATATCTGGCCTTTTCAAGACGCGGCCGAGCGGCAGCGCGTTCGTGCGGAGGCGGTGGAACGCAAGATGTGGCCGCCGGTGACGGCGGAATGGCTGCTGCGGATGGAGAATTGCCTGGCGCTGCCGGCGTCGTTTTCGCCGCTGCGGTGAGTTGTCGCAGGCCTGCCCGGAATCGTATATCCGAAAAGGAAATGCGGTTTTGAGAACGCGGACGCATTCGCGCGCCCGAAACACTACTGCTTTCAGTACGACGCTTCCCGCCCGCTCGAGCCGTTCTATCGGTATCGGTTAGGAGAAATAGAAATTGCCCCAGGGCCGCTCGCAAAGAGCGCGAGCGCACCCTGGGCTACAAGTTGCGGATAGATTCCTCGCTCACGTTCTTCGCTCGGGATGACCATCCTGGTCGGATGGTCATTTCTTAGAGATCTGGGTTGCGGTGGTGTGCAAAAGCAATTTTTGCACGCGCCAATTCAGCAACTCGCCGACGTACAGCTCGTTTTCAGACGGGCAGGCGATTTCGTGTATCCATCCGAACTGCTTGAGCTGTTTGCCGGCCTCGCCCAGCACGCCGACAACCTTTCCGTCCAGCGTGAGTTTGTAGACGCGGCCGGGATACGCATCGGAGCTGTACAGGTACTGAGTCGGCCCCGGCGTGATGCAAACCGCCCAGGGAGCGCCAGGCGCCATCGTGCCGGTGACGTTCGGGCCAGGCTTATTGCCGATGGCCGGGCGGGCGTTGGCAACGTCGAACGGCACGTCGATGGTGATTTGACGCAGGAGCTTTCCGTCGCTATCAAACACCTGTATCCTGCGGTTTCCGCGGTCGGCCACATAGATATTCCCCTGAGCATCTGCCGCAATGCTGTGCGGCGTATTGAGCTGGCCCGGCCCATCGCCAGGCTCACCAAAGGACTTCAGCCATTTGCCATCCTTATCCACCTTGGCCACGCGCGAATTGATGTAGCCGTCGCTGATGTAGGTGTTTCCCGCGGGATCCCAGGTCACGTCGGTCACTTGCCGGAACATCCCGTCGATAGGGGGAAGGGGCGGCTTGGGGTGCTTGAGCGGCTCGGTGCTTTCGTCGGAAGCTTCCTGTTTGCGCCCGAAAACCATCAGCACGCGGCCCTCGGGATTAAACTTGATGACCATGTCGGAACCCTTGTCGGTGACCCAGATGTTGTCCTGTTTGTCGACGCGCACGGTATGCGCAAACGACCATGCGTACAGGCTGTGGCCGATCTCGCGGATAAACTTACCGTCGGGGCCAAATTCCAGGAGCTGAGCTGCTGCGGCCGCGTATGCGGGGCCGTTGGTATTGCCGCGCTGGAACACGAAGACGTGTCCTTTGGAATTGACGGCGACGCCGGAGACTTCGCCGAGATACATGTTCGGCGGCATCTTCAGGAAATCGGCTACGGAATCAAACGGGATTTCGGGCACGTTCTGCTGTGCGTAAGCCAATGGACTGAGCAGCAAGAGCAAGGCGATAAACCAAAACTTGACGTTTTTCACAATTTTCTCCTTCTTTTAGCGCAGAGGGCCAGATTGCGCGTTCATCGAGGTGGACTCAAATGGGGGCTTCCCACCTGCCGGGGAGTATACCGCACCTCCAGGTTTGGGGTTGCCACGGAAGCGCGGGAGAGGCTATAAACGAATTGGAGGAAGAAGTATTCGGGAGGACAAGGGTGATGTTGGCGCACGGTCTGCGGAGATCCGCCTTGCGGATGACAGCGTTTGGGTTCGTGGCTCTGCTCGGGTTGGCGGGCGGGGGGATGAGGGCGGCGGCGCAGGAGAAGCCCGATCCGAAGTCGGAGATCGGCCGCTTGCATTCCAAATTTGTGGACGTCAACGGAGTGCAGGCGCGCTACTACGAAGCCGGCGCGGGCGAGCCGATGGTGATGATCCACGGCGGATTCGCGGCGGGCTCATCGACGGCAAATGTCTTTTCGCGAAACATTGAGGGACTGGCGCGGCGTTTCCACGTCTTTGCTGTGGATCGCCTGGCGAGCGGAATGAGCGGCAATCCGCTGAAGGATGACGACTATACCTACCAGGGCGACGTCGATTTTATTTATGGCTTCATTCAGGCGCTGAATCTTGGGCCCGTACACCTGGTGGGACATTCGGCCGGTGGCGCCATTGCTCTTTATCTGGCGATCGAGCATCCCGAAGCCGCCAAGACGCTGACGATTCTGGCCATGGGCCCGGAGAATCCTTATCCGGACGCGAACGATAAGCCGCGGCTCGACTTGAGCAAGCGTCCGGATCAATCGCAATACGAAGGACTGCAATGCCGGGTGGCCATGCTGGCCTGGCTGCCGAACACCTTTGACGAAGAATACTGGAACGCGGATAAGTTCATGGCCACGCTGCCGAAGTCGAAAGAAGCGCGCGCGAAGCTGAACGCGGGCGCGGGACGCTCGTTTGATTTTCCCACGTTCAAGCAGAAGATGCTGGACAAGGTGCGAGATGAAGGCGCGCTGCAAATGCCGGTGCTGCTCGTGGCGGGGAAGAACGACGTGCTCGATTGGGGAGTAAAGGACGAAACGGCGAAGCTCGGCGGGCAGATGGCGCTCTTTGACGTCATCGCGGCGAAAAACACAAAGGTGCAGATGATCATCATGACCAATGGCGGGCACTTCATGTATCGCGAGCACCCCAACGAGTTCAACGCCTACCTGGAGACCTTCATCGATACGTGGGAGAAATATCCCACGGCGCCGGCGCAGGGGAATTTCCCCAAGCCGCCGACGACTTCAGGTGCGCCGCCGAGGCGCGAGAATCAGCCGCAGACGCAGCCGGGCGTGATTCCGGGACGCCCGCAGATCGGGCAGCAGGGAGCCTGAAATTAGAACTGGCTCTATCCGTTTGTTATTCTGAGGAGCGAAGCGACGAAATCCCTCCGTGTTTCTTCACAGAGAGATTCTTTGCTTCGTGGCCGCGCGGCCCGGAAGTCTGGCCGGGGAGATAGCGCGGCCACTTCGCTCAGCTCAGAATGACAAGGGGCAGGGCGTAGGAGGAAACGATGAGGCGCATGGGTTTCGCGATTTCGACAATTTTGGTGGTGGGCGCACTTTTTGCGTCCACCGTGTTCGGCATGCACATGCAGAGCGCGGCGCGGAAGCCGCCGCAGCGCGCGCCGGCGGTTGCCGCGCAAGTTCCGGGCGCCGGAGCGGCGGTGGATCTTGCAGCCGCAGTGCAGATGGAACCGGAAGCGCTGGCAAAGCTGCTGCGGGCGTCAAAGGCGGGAACGAGGCCTGTGGTGCTGCATGTGGGCTTCAAGAATTTTTACGACCAGGCGCGCATTCCCGGTTCTTACTACGCTGGGCCGGGGTCGAGGCCGGAGGGCCTGGCACTGCTGCGCCAACGCGTTGCGTCTCTGCAGCACGAGCAGCTCATCGTGCTGTATTGCGGTTGCTGTCCGTGGGACAAGTGCCCCAACGTCAAGCCCGCCTATGACGCCCTGCATGCCATGGGCTTTACCAACGTAAAGGTCGTGCACATCGCCGAGAATTTCGGCGCGAATTGGGTGAACGCCGGGCTGCCAACGACGAAAGCACGGTAGGAGGGCTGCGGCGGACCCAAAAGCCCCAGGGCCGGCTGAGAAGCGGCGCGCCCTGGGCTACAACGGCGACTGATGACGCCAGAGACGTCGTCAGTCTTCGAAGCTACGGGTGGCGCCGCCGCGGAAGTGGTTCTTCACCGTAAGGCCCCACAGCCACTTGATGACGCGCGCATCGTTATAGCAATAGGCCAAATTATGATTCAGCGTGGAGAAGCAGTGATGCTGGCAAGTCTGCTTCATGTGCGCGAGCTGTTGGGGATCGAAATGAAACTCATCGATATTGCCCCAGTCGTAGGTTGCGGGATACATGGGGAAGCATGGTGCCACGGTGCCGTCGGTGCGGATGATGACGTTATTTTGGCCGGCGCGGCAGTCCCATTCACTGAAGTGCACATCGCCATCGGCGTCCTGCACGATGCCGGGCATGGAGGCGAGCATCTTGGAGGTTTCGCCGTTGGTGCCGGTTCCATCGCCATTCCAGCCATATTTTCTTAGGTCCACGCCGGAAGCCATGCGTATGAAGGCCTTCATCTCCTGAAGGCGGCGCACGGAATTGACCATCTGGTAGCCGACCTTATTGCGGTCGATGAGCCAGTCGATGAGGGCGTCCACTTCGCGCCAATCCTCGGGACGGATGTAGGTGGGATTTTCGGCCAGATGCCTGAAGTGCTCGTCCTGCTCGAGCATGGGCGTTTCGTTGATGTGGTAATCGGTGGCGATGCGATTTTCGTGAGCGAATTCGGTGATCTTGCGGACGTCTTCGAGATTATTGCGGCAGATATTCAGATTGAAAAAAACCATGTAGCCATAGACGTACTGCTTGCGCAGAAGATAGTCGATATTTTTGCGCGCCGGCTCCACGGCTTTGGGCAGGCTGGGCTGCAAATTCCAGGAGTCCAGCGCGAAATTGAAAATGGCGGTGCCGGCGTCGGCGAGCCGGTCGGCCACTTCGGGGCGCAGCAGGCGGCCGTTGGTGCCGATATAAATCCAGAATCCTTTTTTCGCTGCGTAGGAGACGACTTTGTGCGCGAACTGCGGGCGGAGCAGCGGCTCGCCGCCCATGAGCGCGACGACGCGGCAGCCGTGGTCGTAGAGCCAATCGATGGAGCGGCGGGCCACATCTTCCGTCATTCCTTTCACTTTGTTGTTGAAGGCCCAGCAATACCAGCAATCGACATTGCATTTGTATTCGAGGAAAAGATAAGCCGTGATGGGATGGAAATCGCCCGGCGACACGCGCGAGCGAATGTAGGGGAAAAGCCAGCCGCGCATCTTGCGGTAGATTTCTTCGCGGCTCCAATGGCGCCGCTCCGGGGGAGTATCCGGTCCGGGATCGCGAAGCTTTTCCGGATATTGCGGGAAGAGGGGTTCGGGAAGCTCCATGCCTTTGCCGAGGGCGGGAGCGGGTCCCCGGGGATTGGAGTTCATCAGGAGATCGTGAATGGCAACATCGATTCTGAACTTAGCGGCAGTAGCCACTGCTTTGCCCCCCTTTCTTAGCGTTTACCCACCGGTAACATGTGAGATGTCGTAGGGAATATACACTCGATCGGCGAAACGAGCATGCGCATCTTTTGCTCCGAAAAACCACGGCGAATGGTGGCCGCGCCTGCCGTCTCGCTTAGATGGATGCATGCACAAAATTTGGTTATATGAGGGGCCGGCATTTTGGCCAAAGCAGCGTGGGGGCCAGGCGTTTCTCGCCGGAGTTGGAGGCACAGAAGGCCTAAATCACGGAAGGACTAACGCCCAGACAGATTTCGAGGCCCGCAAGGTCAAAGGAAGGTTACTTTGGGACCAGAGACGATGCGCACGATCCAGATGATCGGCCTCATATCCGATACCCACGGGCTGCTTCGGCCGGAGGCGCTTCGGGCGCTCGAAGGTTCGGACCTTATCATTCATGCCGGCGACGTGGGCGATCCGAGGATTCTGGAGGAATTACGTCGATTAGCACCCGTGGTGGCGGTGAGGGGAAATGTTGACGCAGGCGCATGGAGCGCTGATCTGCCGGAGACGGCCGTGGTGCAGGCGGGGTCGGCATTGATTTACGTCCTGCACGACATTGGCAAGCTCGATCTTAACCCCACGGCGGCGGGGATCGCCATGGTGGTGAGCGGCCACTCGCACAAGCCGTCGCACGAGGAGCGGGACGGCATACTCTACGTCAACCCTGGAGCCGCCGGCCCGCGGCGGTTTAATCTGCCGGTAACCATTGCGCGCATCGATCCCCACCAGAGGCCCTGGCAGGTCGAATTCGTCGAGCTGGTGCCCAGGCGCGAGGGCAAATGAAATACACCGGGCATGTGTGAAGTGTTTGTAGCGGCGACCTTTAGCGGCCGTCAGGGAGGGATCGTTCGTCTTCCAAGGAGAGGATGCCGAGGATTCCACGGATTAGAAGCTTCGCAGCTCGGAGCACGTACCCCTCAAGAGCACCGGTTTAGCGGGCGCGCTCGCGCTTCGCTCCATACAGGATTTGCCTGATGGCTCCTAGGCGGCGGAATTGAATACGCTACGCCCGTTTCGCGGTAAAGCATTTTAAACTCAATCCCTGCAAGCCTCCGCGCTGGCCGGACTCCGGGAGGTGGAGAGGATGATTGTTCTTAGACGAAAAAGCGCCCCGAGCGGATTTTAAGCAGGACACCCCTCAGCCCGAAAATCCCACCTCAGGCATCAACGTCGAGCAATACCTCCGGCTACTCATGGACGCCGTGAAGGATTACGCCATCTTCATGCTCGATCCGCAGGGGAAGATCACCAGTTGGAATCATGGGGCCGAGCGCATGAAGGGTTACCGGGCGGCCGAAATCATCGGCAAGCACTTTTCGTGTTTCTATCCCGAGGAAGAGGTGCGTTCCGGAGAGCCGCAGCGGGAGCTCGAGAGAGCCGTCCGCGAAGGAAGCTTCGAGGAGGAAGGCTGGCGCCTGAGGAAGAATGGCTCGCGCTTCTGGGCCAACGTCGTGATCGCGCCCCTGCGGGATCATCGCGGCGCGCTGGTGGGCTTCGCCAAAATTACGCGCGACTTGCACGATATGATCGGCCCGGTGATGAGCAGCGTCTTGATGAATCTGGCCATTATGGAAAGGGATTCCGGGGTCCTGAGCGAAAAGGGCCGCGCGGCTTTGCAGGAAGCCAAAACCTTGGCGCGCCGCTGCAGCAGCGAGATTCGCACCATGTCTTACTTGCTGCACCCGCCACTGCTCACCGAAGTGGGATTGGCGGCGGCAGTGCAGTGGTTCCTGGATGGCTTTTCGCAGCACACGGGCATCAGCACACACCTGGAAGCGCCCGCGGATTTAGGGCGCTTGCCGGACGATATGGAGATTTCGCTTTTCCGCGTGGTGCAGGAAAGCCTGGCGAATATTCATCGGCATGCGAATAGCCGCACGGCCG
>QHYQ01000408.1 GCA_003224175.1 Acidobacteriota bacterium | reverse complement strand
TTACATTAAGCCATCGAGCAACCAACGCTCCACTACCGCACGCGTAGCGTCCGCCGCCGGACGGCTTCGTTCAAGTCGCGTTTTCGGAAACTACGCCAGCCCGAAATCGCAGTTACCGAAAATGCCGTTTCACAGGACTTCGCGGCCAGAACCCCGCTGATTCGGTTGCTGGCCTGGCTCTGGCCGACAGAGTCATTGTGTCTAGCGCCGGGGGAGCGTAGGATGCGCGAGACTGAAGTCCGAATCGGAAATCCGTTCAGATAATTGGACACGGGAGGCTCGACGTGGTGAAAAGCAGCGTGTTTCTGGCGCTCTCACTTGTCTGGGTGACCTCGGTTGCTTCCGCTCAGGAGCCGGCCAAGCCCCTTTATGTGCTGGAAGACTCCTATCTGCGCTGGCGCTTGCTGCCAGCCGAGCAGGCCTACCTGTCGATTGACGGCAAGCATCTCAAGCAATACGTCGAGGACCTGACCGCGATTTCGCGCCGGTACCGGGATCACGGCCATCCTCAATTCTGGGGACGCATCACGGGAACTGAAGCAGACGCAGAGAACGCCCAGTGGCTGCTGGACAAGTTCCGCAAGATCGGCCTCTCGGACGTGCGCGAACAATCGCTGGATCTGCCGCCGCAGTGGGTGCCCGCATCGTGGTCGGTCTCCGCATCCGCGAGCGGAAAAACCGTCGCGCTTGAATCCGCGCAGCCCACCTCCACCAGCCCCGGCACGCCCGCCAGCGGCCTCGACCTGGAAGCGGTGGATGTCGCCCTGGCAAGCGAGGGTGATCTCGCGGGGCGCGACCTCCGCGGGAAAGCCGTCTTCTTCTACAGCGCGGACTATACATCGCGCCAGGCTCCGATTTCCGACTATGCCATCAAGCGCATCGGTGATCGGGGCGCCGCGGCAATTTTCGTGATCGTGGGGTTACCCGGCAATTTGCGGACCCAGTTCTACCCGGTTGGCAGCACGGTTCCTACGTTCTCGCTGGGCCTGCAGGACGGAGTCGCGATCCGCGATCTGATCGGTCAGTCGCGGGGCGGCCAGCCGCCGCGCGTGAAAATCCGCCTCGACGTGAAGACCGTACCCAATTTGAAGACCGCGACGGTGTGGGGCTCTTTGCCGGGAACCGGCGACGAAACCATTTTTGTGGTCGCTCACCGCGACGGATGGTTCGAAGGCGCCACTGATAATGCCTCGGGTGTGGCAACCATGCTGGGGCTGGCGGAGTACTTCGCCAAAATCCCCAGAGAGCAGCGCCGCCGCACCATTCACTTTCTAGGGACCAGCGGGCACCACGACAATAGCGGCATGACGGGCCACTGGCTCGCCGATCACAAAGAGATGTTCGCCAAGACGGCGTTGATCATTAACTGCGAGCACACCTCCGCCGAGCAGCTTGTGTATAGGGGAGGAGTGATTCGAAGAACCAACACGACCGTACCGCTACGATGGTACGTGGGCGGCAGCCCGCGGCTGGAACAGATCGTCGTCAAGGCTTACGACGCATTCGGAGTCGCCACCTATGCCGAGCCGGAGCCTTCCGCCGGGGGCGAGATGGGCCCCTACTACCAACTTGCTCCATCCCTCCAGTTGATCGAAGGGAACCTGTATTGGCATTCCGATCGCGAAACCGCCGAGGTTGTTCCGCCAACCGGATTGGCGGCCTCCACCCGCGCTTATGCGAAGATCATCACGGACGTAAACCAGTTAGGTCTCAAAGACCTCCTCCGGCCGCAAGCGACCGAGGCGCGGCGTTGACCGCAGGCTCGTCCGAGGCGCAACGCGGCCGGAAACCTTTCCCCGATGCGGACGAGGTCCTGGCAACGGCGCTGTCCATTGAGGCGCAAACTTGTCAGAGGTCTGCGTATTCGCTGCCGCCAAATGCTATGTGGCTACTATGGGCGGCCGAGTGCGATCAAATCCCCGTTAGATTTTCCAGTTGGGCGTGGCGACGTAGGCGCGGTTGATATCGGCGACCGTCCGGGTGCCGCAATTGCCCATCGCCAGTTTCAGCTCTCCCTGCAGGATTTCGATCACGCGATCGACGCCGGCCTGGCCAAACGCTCCCAATCCCCACAGGTAGGGACGTCCGATCCCAACGGCCTTGGCGCCCAGGGCCAGGGCCTTGAACGCATCGGTGCCCCTGCGAATGCCCCCATCGATGAACACGGGAATGCGGTTGCCCACTTCGGCGACTACTTCAGGCAGCGCCTCAATGGTCCCGCGCGAAGTTTCCGTGGCTCGTCCGCCGTGATTGGATACCAGGATTCCGTCGAGGCCGTGCTCAATGGAGAGCCGCGCGTCCTCGCGCGTGTCTATCCCTTTGATGAGGAACTTCCCCTTCCAGAATTTGCGGATGCGATCGGCAAAGGCCCAATCCATGGCTGGGTTCAGATTAGTCAAACCCTTCATGTCGATGCCATCGTACATCGGGCTTTCGTGGATATCGGTGAACGGTTCGCCAACGTGGCATGCGGCACAGGGTTTCAGGTCTTTGGGACGCGTGCGGAGGTAAGTTTCGCTGTTGCGTCCGGTCGTGTTGTCGACCGTGAGGGCGATCACCGTGCAACCTGCGGTTTCCACGCGCCGTAGGAGTTGTTCGCAGGCTTCCCAGGTGCTCGGCGCGTAGAGCTGATACCAGACCGGCCGACCCAGGGCTTTGTTGACGTCTTCTACGCCGGTGGAGGCTCCCGAAGACAGGAACTGCAGAGTGCCGTGCGCCTTGGCTGCCCGTGCGACCGCCTCTTCGCCGCTAGGCCAAAACGCTTTGTGAGCGGAGGTCGGGCACAGGAAGATCGGGCTGTTGTAGACGGTACCAAACAGCTCGACGCGCATGTCGACTTGGGTGGCATCGCGCAGGCGGCGCGGACGCAACTGGACGTGCTGGTATCCTTCACGATTGGCGCGCAGCGTAGCATCGTCGTCCACGCCACTCACCATGAAAGCCCAATGGCTATCGCGAACCTTGCGGTGAGCGGCCTCCTCGAAATCGAAAACGTTTAGGGCTTCGGCCGGTGAGGAAATCACGTCGGAAGCAGCCGGGGCCTTCGAAGCGATTGACTGGGACAGGCCGCTTTGCTCGAGGAAAGCAGTGACTCCGCCGAGCATGGCGACATAAGGGCTGGCGGCCAGGAACCTAAGAAATTCGCGACGAGCCGTGGAGGTAGATATGGGTTGGCTCATGTTCCTTGCTCTTTCCGTAGTCGCAAGCAACGCAGTCTTTACGGTGCGCGAGGATAGCATATCCCGGGACGCTACAGCCGCACTGCGAACTCCAAAATGGGAGGCCTATTTGATCGGGTTGAGGAGCGTGGATGGCGCCCAGCCCAACTCCCGATAAGCCGGCTTATCGGAGACTGACCCACTACCTTTTGCCGGGGCTTTTCACCCAAACAGTTACTTCTTACCTCTTGAGGAGCAGCTTAGGCCTCCGCTCTTTACAGAAGGCCGGCGGATGCCCATATTGGGAGAACGAAACCAGGTTGATTTTCGCGCAATTCATTCTTAGCTCCGAAGGAGGTCGCCAATGATGCCTGTGCTGATTATCGTCGCCGTGCTCGCGTTATCGATTGTGTTCATCTACAACGGACTGGTGCGGCTCCGGGTGCAATGTGATAACGCTTGGGCGGACATCGATGTGCAGCTCAAGCGCCGTTACGACCTGATTCCCAATCTGGTGGAGACCGTCAAGGGATATGCCGCACACGAACGCGGCACCTTCGAGGCCGTGACGGCGGCGCGCAGTCAAGCCATGTCCGCGCAAGGTCCAGCGGCCAAAGGCCAGGCCGAGGGCATGCTGACCGGCGCCTTGCGCCAACTCTTTGCGCTCTCGGAAGCCTACCCTCAACTTCGCGCCGCAGAAAACTTCGCCCAGCTTCAGGCGACGCTCAACCAGATCGAAGACACGCTGCAAAATGCGCGCCGCTATTACAACGCTGCCGTGCGTGATTTCAACACCCGCGTCGAGCAATTTCCTTCCAATATGGTTGCCGGCATGGGTAATTTCAAACCGCGCGAATTCTTTGAAATATCAGCTCCGGCGGAACGCGAAGTTCCGCGGGTCAGCTTCAGCGCGTCGCCAACGGCCTGAACTTCGCTCCATGCTTTCTGCTGGCATCCAGTGTCTCGAAACCCTTCGGCACAACTCTAGCCTCGGCCGTTTGTCACAACGCTTCCGCCGGTGGGGGCTCGTCTGTTTGGCTCTCATGCTGGCGGCGCTCTTTGCCGGGCCTGCTTCCGCAGGCACAGTGCGCATCCGTGATTTCCATGCCGAGCTCGATGTGCTGCCGGATTCCTCCCTCGACGTCACCGAGACGATTCAAGTGGACTTCACCGGCGCCCGGAACGGAATTTATCGCACCATTCCAGTGGAATATGCGGGACCCGGCGGCTTTAATTATTCGCTCTTCCTTACCGACATCAGCGCTAGGGATTCCGATGGCAGCCCCCTTCGCGTCGAAAGGCAGCGAAGCGCCGGAAATCTCCAACTGAAGATCTTTGTCCCCGCCGCGGAGGACACTTCGCGAAATATCTCGCTTCACTATCGCGTTCGCGATGGCCTGCGCTTCTTCGAAGATCACGATGAGCTCTACTGGAACGTGACCGGAACGGGCTGGGATGTCCCCATCGAATCCGCCAGCGCGCACGTCATCCTGCCCGGAGGAGTGACGGGCCTGCGCGCGGCCAACTTCACGGGCCTTTTCGGCTCTCGCTCCGCGGACGCGCGGGTGGACATTCTGGGCAGCAACGTTGATGTTCAGACCCAGCGGCCGCTTGCCTTTCATGAGGGCCTGACCATTGTCGCCGGATGGGACAAGGGATTCGTGAGCGAGCCGCATGGCTCGGAGAAAATCGCGCAATTCCTGGAGAGCAATTGGCCGCTCTTCTTTCCCCTCGGCGTCTTCGTGCTGATGTTTTGGCTATGGTATACGCGCGGCCGAGAGCCGCGAGTAGGCGCAATTGCCGTGCAATATGAGCCGCCCGCGGGCTTATCTCCCGGCGAAGCGGGGGCGCTGGTTGACGATCAGGCGGGCATTCGCGACATTACCGCGACGCTCGTCGATCTTGCGGTGCGCGGATTCATTGTGATCGAGGAGAAAGAAGTCTCCCACTTGATGGGTTTGTATTCCAACAAGGAATACGTTTTTCACCTCAACAAGAAGCCGACGGAATGGAGCGGAGCGAAGTCTCACGAATTGCTCTTGCTTAACGGAATTTTCGGGGCGCCTATCGTGGGCGTGCGAAATGATGTCGCCCTCTCCGAATTGCAGAATAGGTTCTACAAGAATCTGCCGGGAATTCGCAGGGCGATTCTTGAGTCCTTGGTGCAGCACGGCTACTTCGCGTACCGGCCCGATATTGTTCGCCAGGCATACATACTTGCTGCTGCCGTCACAGGAGCTCTGCTCTACCTCGTCGGCCAATACCTGGCGGAGCGTACCGGCGTGCAGCCGCTGTCCTTTACCGTCGCCGCAATTCTGACAGGTCTCGCGATCGCCGGCTTCGGCTGGTTCATGCCCACGCGAACCGCGGATGGCGTCCGTGCACTTCACGATACGCTGGGATTCGAGAACTTTCTCAGCCACGTCGAAGGCGATCATCTCGCTCGTATGCCTCAGTCGCCCGCAAATTTCGAGAAGTACCTCCCGTTTGCGATGGCGCTGGGCGTGGAGAAAAAGTGGGTGGGCGCATTCGACGGAATGCTGAGCCAGCCATCCTGGTATCAAACCACCGGCGGCGCGGTCTTTCACCCCGTTGGATTTGTGTACAGCCTGGATCAAATGACTGCGCGTACAGGGCAGGTGATGGCTTCCGCGCCCAGGAGTTCGGGCAATTCGGGCAGCTCGGGATTTGGTTTGGGCGGAGTGGGCGGCGGCTTTGGCGGCGGTGGCGGCGGCGGCTTCTGAGATTAGAGGATGCTATTGCCGCGTGGCGAGTTCTTCGATTCGTTGGGCCACACGCCGGCCATTCAGTTCCTGAAAGCTCACGCGCACGTGGTCCCCAGGCCTGATACCCACAATCGGGAAGTCCACCGCTAAATCTTCTACTGCGTCCCGCACGCGTAGCTTCAGATGACCCTCACCGACGCCCACCACGCTGCCTTCGATCGTGCGCGGGACGGCTCCCCGCATCCCATCTCTTCGCAGCCTATCGAGCCAACCCGCCTCGCGCCATGATTCCTGATGCAAGTGGTTGCCCCAGCAGGCCATGACTGCCGCCCGGTTGACATATCCGACCATCTTCTCCGGATTCTGGCGGTCCACTACCGGTAATCGCCCGACGTTATTCATGAGCATTTTGGTCAAAGCGTCAAAGGCGCTCTCGTGCGGATAAGCTACGATCAGCGAACGCGAACCGACTTCGATCACGGGAAGATCCCCCGCGGGATTCTCCTCGAGCCCGCGAAGGATATCGCCTTGCGTCACGATGCCCATTAACTGGCCCTGCTCATTGACGATGGGCAGCGCGCGATGCCGCACCAGGCGCGGGTCCCCGGAAGCCATGCGGTCAGCCACGGCGCGGACGGTTTCCTGGGGTCCGACCGTGACCACGCCATCCGCCATGATCTCGCCGACCTTGATCTGCTTCATCACGTTGGTTTCGTACTCCGAATGCGTCTCCAGGCCGCGGCGCGCCAGCTTTTCCGTCATGATGGAATTCGGCAGGAAACGGATGGCGATGGCGTCCGCGATCACGCACACCAGCATCAACGGCAGCACGGAGTTGTAGTCCCGCGTTATTTCAAACGCGAATACAATGAATGCGAAAGTCGCTCGCGAGGCCGCTCCGAAGACGGCACCCATGGCCACGAGTGCAAACGCGCCGGGAGCGAGATTCGCTCCCAGTACGATATGGTCGATGCCCAGCGCAAACACGCCGCCCAGCGCCGCGCTGGCCATGAACATGGGAGCGAGCAATCCACCCGATGTGCCCGATCCCAGGGAGATCACCAGGGCCAGTGACTTGAAGACAGCGATCAGGAGCAACAGCTTCCACGCCAGATTATTGTTGAGGATGTCCGAAATGGTGTCGTAACCGACGCCGAGGACTCGCGGCACGAAATAGCCGATGATGCCAAGTCCCAGCGCGCCGATCGCCGGATGCCAAAATTCATTAACCGGCAAACGCTCGAATTGATCCTCCACCAGATACAGAAGCTTGGTGAAGCCGACGGCCGCAAATCCGCAGACCACGCCCAGCAGCAAGTAGTAGGGCAGGCCCGCGGGAATATCGAAGTCGGTCGGCAGCATGTGGAACATGGCCCCGCGTCCGAGCAGCATCATGTGCACGCTCGTGGCCAGCGTGGTCGAAATCACCAGCGGGATGAACGAGCGGGCCCGAAACTCGAACAGGAGGAGTTCGATCGCCAGAATGACGCCGGCAATGGGCGTATTGAACGTGGCCGCCATGCCCGCCCCGGCGCCGCAGGCCAGGAGCACTTTGCGCTCCGCCGCCGTCGTCGAGAGAAATTGGCCCACCAGGGAGCCAAACGCGCCGCCTGTCTGGATGATCGTGTCTGAACCGTATGTGGCCATTACACCGACGATGAGCCCACCCACCACGGGGATCACAATCACCCAGGACCCCAGTTGAGTCGCTTCGGGGCTGCGGAAATGGAAGGACCAGTCGTGATAGAAGGCCAGGTTGGTGAAGAAGCCAATCAAGTTGTACAAGATGAATGCGATCAGGCCCGCGATCAATCCGATGACGGCCGCCGCCAGAGATACGAAGCCCAGCCGGTATCCCGGTGTTGTTGGTTGCAGCGCCATGACGCTCGCCCGTCCGTCAGTATCAGTCAAATAAATTTCTCCTCTTCTCTCTGCGATCTGGGCGGATCACTGAATGATGAACTCAGGTTTAAGGGGATTGCTTCCGCCGTTTTCCGGACGCCTGCTCATAAGCGTTTCGCCGCCGGACCGAGCCGGGCTCCCGTGAAGCCGCCGCCAGCACCGCCTGCAGCGCGCGCGTCAGTTCGGGTGCGCTCACGCGTAGCTCGGCAATGCGGTGCCGCACCAGCCGGCTCAGCAGCTTTTCTCCTCGCGGCGTCACGTGCACGTGCACCTGACGCCGGTCTCGTCTAGAACGTTCGCGACGAAAAAGCCCCCGCCTTTCCATGCGATCTACGAGCTCAACGGCGCTGTGATGCTGGATCTGCAGCCGTTCGGCCAGACTGCGGATGGTTGGTTCCTGGTCCGGGGGCAGTCCGCGCAGCGCCAGCAGGCCCATATACTGCTGCGGTTCGAGACCAACCGACCGGGCCGCCTTTTCGCTGTTATTGATGTAGCGCCGGATCAGAAAACGGAACTGTGCAAGGGCTTGGTATTCGGCAGTGTTGCTGGAGCGGCTCATCAACTTTAATTATATCTTACATTATATCGTACGCCGATAAGGTCGTACCGAACAAATCCGGCCGCGTTTATGTGACGAGAAAAACGTGGCCCCGGGGCGCGATTCAAAATACCTTCTCGGAATCAACGAGAATCGTGACCGGCCCGTCATTTTCCAGCTCCACAAACATATGCGCCTGAAAAATGCCCGTTTCCACCGCAATTCCGAAAGACTTCAAGCGGGCGACGTATTCTTCATAGATCTGATTCGCCTCGGCAGGCGGCGCCGCGCGCTCGAAACCCGGCCGGCGGCCCCGGCGCACGTCGCCGTAGAGCGTAAATTGGGGAACCACCAGTGCCGCCCCGCCGTTTTCGAGCAGGGAAACGTTCATCTTCCCCTCGGCATCATCAAAGATTCTCATGTTTACGGTTTTCTCCGCCAGGTGATGAGCGGCCTCGCCCAAATCGCCCTTGGCTATTCCGAGCAACACCACGATTCCGACGCCGATTTCGCCAACGGTACGTCCATCAACGCTGACGCGTGCATGGCGAACTCGTTGAATGACGGCTCGCATGATCCTTCTTCAAGCCCGCGCCTTGGGCACCTTCCGAATGGCACGCGCTCGCCGAGGCGCGCTCTGGCAACGCGGACAGAAATAACTGCTTCGTCCAGCGACGATGGCGCGCCGAATCTTTGCTCCGCAACGAAAACAAGGCTTGCCCTCGCGGCCGTAGGCGCGATGTCTCTGCTGGTATTCTCCGGGTTGACCTTCCGCATCCACAAAATTCGATATCGAAGAACCGCGATCCTGGATGGCATGCTGCAGTACTCGGCGAATGGACTGGCGAAGCCGGCCGAGTTCTGTGGAGTTGAGCCGCGCCGCAAGGCGCGCCGGGTGAATGCGCGCCTGCCATAAACTCTCGTCGGCATAGATATTTCCGATTCCACGAAAGACTCTTTGGTCGAGCAGCAAGGCTTTGATTCGGGCTCGGCGGCCTGCCAGCCGCTTGTTGAATTCGCTGGCGGAAATTTCCAACGGCTCCTGCCCCAGGCGATCCCGGAAGGCGTCGATCTGATCGCCGGCCACGACCAGCATTTGACCAAACCGGCGAATATCGGTGTAGCGCAGCTCCCGGCCGTTGTCGAGTTCGAAGAATACGTGAGTGTGCGGCGCAACAGGATCCTCGGGCCGGCGCACGCCCAGCCATCCCGTCATGCCGAGATGTACGACGAGATTTATCAGCCGGCCGGGACTCTTGGCTACGCTGCTCGCATTCAGTTGCAGCCGGATAAACTTGCCAAGGCGCTCGACCAGCTCTATGCGACATCCAGGGAGCAGTTCGGCCAACGCGAGTGGCTCTGCGATGAAATCGGTCTTTCCCAAACGCACCGATACAATGGTGTGCCCGGGCAAAACGGTTCGCAGCCCGCGCACGATCGTTTCGACTTCGGGCAATTCAGGCATGTTCAAGTCCTAGCCGAGCCGATCTGTAACCCGCACCATTAAGCGGCGCCTTTCCATCTTCGCATACACATGGAAATAGAAAATTACGGAAGGGGCAGACCAGGAGACGCTACAATACCGGCCATACGTAAAATTTCCTGATAGTCTTCGTCAGATACCGAGGAAATAATCAGGCGAACGTTCTTCAGGAATTTCATCTTTCGCAGCCCCGGGTTGGCGCGAAGCTCCGTGAGACTGACTTGCCGTGGCAAACGCTCGAGCGCGCGCAGATCCGCCACCAAGCTTTTTTCTTCGGGATCGTGCGGATCGGGATACGGATCGCGCGTGACTTCCGCGAGTGCGTAGAGAGCGCGTTCCGGGGCGGCGTGATAACAGAGCACGCGATCGCCGCGACGTACGTGTTTGAGCTGCCTCAAAGCATCCGGCCGTGAGCCTGCGCCGCGCCACATCTCCTTGCCTTTAACAAATAAAGTGTCCCAGTGGTAATTGTGTGGATCGACGCTGAACAACCAGTGGTTGCGGTTTGACTCGGGGCGATTCGTCTGCGCAGTGGAACTGGTCAAGGGTCTGGGTTGTTCCCCTAGTGGCAAAAGCTATCCACGATGCTCCGCTTTTGCCGGTTAAGCGCGCCTGAATAAGGGCAGCACTATACACGCGAGTATCGCAGTACGGGAGCAAAAAGTGATGTTTTTGCTTACTCTCCAGGACCGTTCGACGCTCCCCTGGAGTCTCTATCTTGGTGAAGGTGCGGCACTGACTCCTTTATTTTCTATCACATACCTAGGCACTCACCTTAGCTCCGCGCCCACTGACTGGGTATGACTAAGCTAAGGTCACTTAGCGCGGCGGGCGGGTTTTAGCCGAGGGAGATCGCTATTCGAGGGCACCTGGGATTGGCGTTCAGATTCGGATGGGGCACTAGCATGGTGGGCCCGGGTGGCGAGCAGTTTGTCGATATCACCGGCGGAGAGCACGGTTTGCTTGCCGAGGAGCTGCGTGACGAGCGAGACCAGGGCTACGTGCTCGACCGTTTCCATGCGGAAAAACGCGGTAAGCAAATCGGGCCCGTAAGTAACCACTCCGTGATTGGCCAGGAGAATAGCGTCGTAATTCCGCAGCAACGGCTCGATCGAATCGCATAATTCCGACGTGCCGGGCGTGCCGTAGGGAGCCAAAGGAACGCAGCCGACAGAAGACACGGCTTCGCTAAGAATGGCTTTATCGAGCGGCAGGCCGGCAGCCGCGAATCCTGTCGCAATGGGCGGGTGGGCATGGCAGATGGCGCAAACATCCGGGCGAAAACGGTAGATCAGCAGATGCATTGCAAGTTCGGTGGACGGCGGGCGCGCGCCTGACAGAGGCCGACCCTGCATGTCTGTGACGACCAGATCGTCCGGAGTCATCATGCCTTTGCTGATGCAGGTAGGAGTGGTGAGCACACGCGAGTCATTGAGGCGGACGGAGATGTTGCCGTCAGTGGCGGGCGCGAAATGCCGCGCGTGAACCCACCGCCCCGCCGTACAGATTTCGCGCCGGTGCGTGTCCTCGGTTTTGGAATTGCCCGGAATGATGGCTTCGGGAAGCATGGTTAAGTTTAGGCGTAGATGCCTCGGAGCTTCAGCACAAAAGCGACGCGATCGATAGCCAGCATATACGCCGCGATGCGATTATTTACCGCATGAGCCTCGGAGTAGCGTACCACTTCATCGAAGCTGTGCTCCATGACATCTTTGAGCCGTTCGTTAACCATGCTTTCGCGCCAAAAGAATCCTTCGCGGTCCTGCACCCATTCGAAATAGCTGACCGTGACACCGCCGGCATTGGCCAGGATATCCGGGATAACGAAAATGCCCTTGGCGTCGAGCCCCTCGTCAGCGTAGGCGGTGGTGGGTCCATTGGCGCCTTCGCAGAGGATGCTGGCCTGGATGCGGTGCACGTTCTCGCTGGTGATTTGGTTTTCGATAGCGGCGGGCAGAAGGATATCGCAGGGCTGGAAAAGGACCTCCTGGGCGGACATCGGCGTGCCGCCCCCAGGAAAATCGGGCAAGGGTTTGTGCTGGCGCAGGACCCAATTTTCCACGGCCGGAAGATCGAAGCCTTTTTCGTCGTAGAGGCCGCCGTGAATATCGGCGATGCCCACGACTTTGTAGCCGGCGGCATGCATCAGGGAAGCCGCAGCTGAACCTACATTGCCGAAGCCTTGCACGATGACGCGGGCGTCGCCGCGCCGCTTGCCGAACTTGGCCATGGCTTTGTCGCACACGATCAGCAACCCACGGCCAGTGGCGGAGTGGCGCCCCTGCGATCCGCCCATCTCGATCGGCTTTCCTGTGACGACCGCGGTGGTGGTGCGGCGGGCGTGCATGGAGTATGTATCCATGATCCAGGCCATGACCTGCTCGTTTGTCCCTAGGTCCGGCGCCGGGACGTCACGTTCAGGGCCGAACCATTCGATCAGTTCGGCGGTGTAGCGGCGGGTAATGCGTTCGAGTTCGCCGCGCGAAAGCTTGCCGGGATCGCAGATGATGCCGCCTTTGGCGCCGCCAAAAGGAATGTTCACAACGGCGCACTTCCAGGTCATTTCGCTCGCGAGGGCACGGATTTCGTCTAATGTGACGTTCGGCGCAAAGCGGATACCGCCCTTGCAGGGCCCGCGCACCAGGGAGTGGTGGACGCGGTAACCAATAAAAACCTCGAGGCGCCCATTATCCAGTGTGATTGGGATATAGACGGTGATTTCCTTATTCGGATAGCGCATGAAGCGGTAGACGCCGTCTTCGAGGCCGAGCTTCCTGGCGGCGATTTCGAAGCGCGCTTCCGCCGAAGCGTAGACATTCATTTCATCGTGAGGCGACAAAGTAGGCGTAGGCATAAACACTTCTCCAGGGTTGAGGTCCGCAGTTCCGGGCTCTAGACAGCGAACTTCATCTCCAGTTTCAGGGCTCCGATGGGTTCTACCCACGCTTTGTGCCGTCGCGCGCGGAGGATCGCAGTATACGAAGAGGCGCCGAGCGGTGCAAGGCGATCGCGAGCGGGGAACGCGGCACTGCGCGGCCTAACGCTTCATGGGCGGTAGCAAGTCGAGCCTGGCGGGCCTGCTGCTTGTACGCACCACTCCACGAAGTTAGGACGCCAGGAGAAGGAGCGCGGACGCTATTTTCTCCCGAGTTTTTCGATCAAGAGCGAAGCCAGACGGCTAGAATTGTGACGCACCACACCGTGAACTTCGAGGAGATTAGCAAAGACGCATTGGAGGCCCATTCGCTGCAGGCCGGCGGAGTCAATCAAGACGGGCTCGGCGCCCTCTGATTTGTATCGCCGCAGGACGTCGGGCGCGAGAGGCTGATCATTCATCACCACGCAATCGATGATCTTTCTTCCGGTGTGCTGGTGAATGGCGCGCACGTGATCGACAAGGGTGTAACCGAGCGTTTCGCCAGGCTGTGTCATCAAGTTTGCGATGTACACTCGCCTAGCGCTGCACTTCTCGATGGCTTCTGCCACGCCGGACACCAGCAGATTGGGAATAATGCTGGTGAAAAGCGACCCCGGGCCGAGCAGAATCAGATTGGCCGAGGCGATTGCTTCCAGAACTTCCGGCAGAGGCTTCACTCTTCGGGGAACCAAATGAACGCGGCGAATGGGCACGCGAGTGGCGCCAATATGGGTTTCTCCGGCGATCACTTTGCCGTTTTCGAGCGTGGCTTCGAGCGAAACCAGCTGATTGGTGGAAGGGAAGATGCGGCCGCGGATGGCCAGCACTTCGCTGCTGACGCGCACGGCGTGCGTGAAATCGCCGGTAATATGGCTCAATGCCGTGAGGAAGAGATTGCCGAAGCTGTGCCCGCGCAGGCCGCGTCCGGATGAGAAACGATACTGAAACAGGCGGCTAAGTAAGGCTTCGTCTTCAGATAATGCAACCATGCAATTGCGGAGGTCACCGGGAGGAAGGACGCCGTACTCGCGCCGCAAACGACCGGAACTGCCGCCGTCATCCGTGACGGTGACAACGGCCGCGAGGTCGGCAATGGGATGATGAGAATTTTCCCGGTGGTGGGGAGCGACATAACTTTTCAAGCCGCGTAGCAGCATGGAAAGTCCCGTGCCGCCGCCGATGGCGACAATGCGCACCGGACCAACGCGTTGAAACCGTGAATGATTCACGTGCAGGGAACCGTCAGGTTCCAGAACCGTCCCGATCCGGGTAAAGCAGTTCCGTGAACCTGGGGTCTTCTTGAAGGAAGGCGAAGTCTTCATCATTGCGCGCGTGATAGCGATTCTCGGGACGAAGCTGGATGGCCAGCTTCAGGTTTTCCATAGCCGATTCGGCTTCTCCCGTAAGGCAATCAAGAGCCGCCATAGCGTAGATGACGTAATCGGCCTTCGGGGCCAACTTTCGCGCGCGGAGCAGATGTTCCCTGGCCTCGTCCCAGCGTCCCATGTTCATCATGGCGACACCTTGTTGGTAATGCTCCTCTGGCGAATGCGGCACGACGGGATCGGAGCGCTGCAGGCGTTGCTCTATGATGCGCAGATGCACACGTGCGCGATCCGCAAGGTCTTTCCCGGGTCCGCTAATTACCTTTTCGAAGACGGCCTTAGCCTTCGCATACTTTTGCTGATGGAAGCTCTGCATGGCTTCCTCGAAGGCTTTCAACTGCTGCTCGATCGCAGGGTCGACCGCGAGGCGATTCAATTCCTTAGACTTTCCCTTCCTTAACTCCTTCTTTTTCAAAAGTCTAACCTGAGTGGGGGCGCTGACCCGCCTTGCTTTCCTGGTTTTATGGGACTTTCCCGCGCGACGCATTTGCGCATATTTAGCATAGCTTTCCAGAGCGCGTCAATCCGGGTGCAGTCTCGGCACGGAACCGCCAAAACCCGGCTAGCCGACAAGCTACTGTAAACCCGAGCCTTGCCGCATGTGATCAAAGTTCTCTGACGTTTGTTGTCAATTGACAACGCCGTTCCAGTGCCAGGCTTTGGCTCTCACGCTCGCTATGTTATAAATACACTCCCGGCTGGCTCCGGGGCACTGTGCCTTTCATCAATTTTCCTGCACGCGAAATCAATTGCAAGCTTGTCTATTACGGTCCCGGCCTAGGCGGGAAAACCGCTAATTTGCAATGGATTTACGACAATACCGGGACGGCCTTGAAAGGGAAAATGATTTCGCTCGCCACGGAAACAGATCGAACGCTTTTCTTTGATTTTCTTCCGCTCGATCTCGGCACGGTCCGAGGTTTCAAAACTCGCCTGCATTTGTATACCGTACCCGGACAGGTGTTCTATGAAGCAAGCCGCAAACTCATTTTGAAGGGCGCGGACGGAGTAGTTTTTGTCGCGGATTCGCAGGAAGAGCGGCTGGACGCCAATTTGGAGACGCTGGAGAACTTGAAAGAGCACCTTAGGGAGCAGAAGCTCGAGTTCAGCACAATTCCTTATGTATTGCAGCTGAACAAGCGCGATCTCCCCAACGTCATGGCCAAGGATGCCCTCTGCAAGCACCTACGGCTGAAAGCAGAGCCCGTCGTGGAAGCCGTGGCGGTCGAGGGAAAGGGTGTATTCGATACCTTGCGCGAAGTGGCCAAACTGGTCCTGGCCGAATTGAAGAAAGGCACGTA
>QHYQ01000407.1 GCA_003224175.1 Acidobacteriota bacterium | reverse complement strand
ACGCTCGCGCACCAACCTTCGCCTTCTTCAAATCAGGAGGATCGCCCGCGGCTGCCTTTTCTACATTTCCCCCGTCGTCTCGGGCAATGTCGGCAAGCAGGCGGCGCGTCAATGCCGAGCGCGGTTCTTCGAGCGTGATGTCCTTGGTAGAAGCAAATCGGTCGCGGTGCTTGATCAGCAGCCACGAGGAGCGCTTGCCACCGCCTCCGAACCCTCGCGTGTGCACCAGCACCCACGAGCCTTTCAACTTGGCGCCGTTCAGGGTGAACTTCAGGTCGCCCTTTTCGAGCGCCGCGTTCACGTCGGCCACTTCCGGCGTCCAGGTACCGCGGTCCCAAACCATCACCGTGCCGCCGCCGTACTCCCCCTCCGGAATGACTCCCTCGAAACCTCCATATTCCACAGGGTGATCCTCCACCTGCATGGCGAGGCGCTTGACTGACGGATCAAGCGACGGCCCCTTAGGCACCGCCCACGAGAACAGCACGCCATTCCACTCCAAGCGGAAATCGTAATGGAGGTGCGAGGCCTGATGCTTCTGGATGACGTAGGCGAGAGGTTTGCCTGATGACGGCTGCAGCTCGCCGCCGCCCTGAGGTTCAGGCGTAATCTCGAAGTCTCGTTTTTTTCGATAATCCTTGAGCTTCATTGCGCTCCTTTCCTTTGTGAGCGCCGACGATGAGATATGCGGCTTTGCGCAGGTCAAACCAAACTCGCCGAAACTCTAATGCCTGCTCTCGCAGACCAGCACCGCCGCGCCTTTGAATGCGTCGTTCTTTAGTTGGTTCAAAGCCTGATTGGCCTCGCTCAACGCAAACCGTTGCGTTTGAGTGTGGATGGGGATTTCTGCAGCGAGACGCATAAAATCCTCCCCGTCTTGGCGCGTGTTGTTCGCGACGCTGCGAACCACCCTTTCTTGGTAAAGCAGGTTGTAATCCAGCGCCGGAATAGGACTCATATGGATTCCTCCGAGCGCCAGCGTGCCACCCTTCTTCAAGGCTTTGAGCGCTGCGGGAACAATCTCCCCCGCCGGCGCAAAAATGATCGCGGCGTCGAGTTTGACAGGCGGTTCGGCCAAAGTACCGCCTGCCCACTTAGCGCCCAGTTCGAGCGCCAATCGTTGGTGCCGCACATCGCGCGTGGCAGCGTAAACTTCTGCGCCCCAGTGCCGCGCCACCTGTATGGCCACGTGAGCGGCCGCGCCGAAACCATATAGCCCTAGCCTCCCGCCTCTCTTGATTCCCGAGAGGCGTAATGATCGGAACCCAATGATGCCCGCGCAGAGCAATGGTGCCGCTTGCTCATCGGCGAACCCTTCGGGAATGGGATAGACAAAATCCTCATCGGCCACAAGGTATTCGGCATAGCCTCCATCCACCGTATAACCTGTAAACGATGGATGGTCACATAAATTTTCCGCCCCGGCACGGCAGTATTCGCAACTGCCGTCGGTGCGATGTAACCAGGCTATACCCACACGCGTGCCCTTGCTGAAGCGCTGGGCGTCCGCGCCCGGCTCTTCCACCACACCTATAATTTGATGTCCGGGTATGATTGGCGACTTGCGCGGCGGCAGTTCTCCCTCAACAACATGCAAATCCGTGCGGCACACACCGCACGCGTGTACTCGAACCAGAATTTCGCCACGGCCCGGCCGCGGAACTGCAACCTCCGTGAACTTGAGAGGATTAGTTTCAATGGGAGCCGGCGCTGGCAGTAAGCAGGCCTTCATTCCCTTCCCCCAAAAACTGAAGCCCTATGCGCCGGCCGAGCGGGAATTGTTCCCAATGCAAATCTTAAGAAAATTCCCGCAAAAAAGACCGCCTTTGCGGCGTGCCCCCTCATCAAAACTTGAATTTGAGCGCCAACTGGATCAGCCGCGGCGCCAGCGCGCTCACTACGTGGCCGAAAAGCGGGTTGTCCACGTCACCATTCACGGTCGCCGGTCCGAAGAATTGCGTGTGATTGAACAAATTGAACGTCTCCAGGCGCAACTCCAGCGCCTTGGACTCCGTAATGTGCACATCTTTTGCCAAAGCTAGATCGGTGTTGAACGCCCCGGGTCCGTGAAAAAACCTGCGCGAGGCATTTCCGGGCGTGCCCAGCAGGCAGGGAGAAAGTTTGAAACCGGGTGTACAGCCGTTATCCGAAAATAGCGAACCGTTGAAATAAAGCAGTCCGTTGTTCTGTGGCTGGCTGCTGAGGTTGAGAGGTCCTGGAATGATGTCCGGTAAATCCAAGCTCTTATTGTTTACGCCGTTCGGAATACTTCCTTGCAACGAGTTATCTCCGTCCGCCGAAAGTGTGACTGGGAAACCGCTGCTGATGCGCGTGATCCCCGAAATGCTCCAGCCGTCCGTCAGAGACGTGGCGCGCTTCGTCACGCGATCCAGCGGTAATTTGAAGACGTAGCTCGCGACCAGGTCGTGGGGCAAATCCCACGCCGATAGCGCGCGCGTGGCCCGAAAATTGTATGGATTGACAGGATCGGAAATGCTCGACGCCTGGTCGATCGACTTGCTGAAAGTATAGGAGATCAGGAAACTACCTTCCCTGCCCGAATGCCGCAAAGTAGCCTCGAACGCGTTGTAGTTTGAATTGCCAATGGTCGCATCGTAGTCGTCGTTGGCGAAATTTGGCCCCAGGGGGCCGCGCGTGCCCGGAATCACATTTCCGCTAGCCTTTTTGTAAGTCTTGTCTTCTCCAAAAGGTCCGCAAGTCGGCGACCCGGACGCAACTGCGGTCGGGTCGCTCAAAGGCAGACACAGTGCGCGATTCCCCGGATTGGCGGAATACACCACCAACAAGTGATGCGCTTGGGATCCCACGTAACTCAAACTGAGCAGCGTATTGGTGCTCAGTTGCCGCTCAATCGACGCGAAGTAATTCTCGGTATACGGATAAGTGTTGCTCGGGGGCGGCGCAGTCATGCCCGCCTGCGGAAGAAACGATGAAAAATCGATATTCGTGATGGGATTTGCCGGACTAGCGCCATAGGGAGGAACGTTGAGCGGAAAGGGATTGACGTGGACGGAACCATCCGCCGCCGAGACGAAGGGCGTCGCGAATAATGGCGGGGCTGGGCTGGTGTAGCTCAATCCATAGGGCGGCTGGGGCTCGTCAATCGCGGCGGTATTCCCTTCGATCACAGAATAAAAGATTCCATATCCAGCTCGAATGCTCGACTTCCCGGGCCCACCGAGAATTTTACTCAAGATCCCGTGCGACACACTCGGCGAGTATGCCAGACCGAGCCGTGGCGAAAAGCGGTGGCCTTGCGGAACGAGCGTGTTCGGTACTCCCGCATCACCCACATAGACCAGGCTCGTTGGGGCGGTCGGGTAGACTTTGGATTGCTCCCCTAGAATGAAGGTGGGATTCTGATTGTATTTCTCGGACCAATACTGCATCAATTCCCAGCGAAGCCCGAAATTCAACGTGAAATTGGACTTGACCCGCCAGCTATCCTGGCCAAAGCCGGCCGCATACTTGTGGCGCGGATAATAGCTGTTCGACGACGCCTGATTGTAGTTCGTGGGCACCCCGAGGAGAAAATCGGCGAAATCCGAGCCCGTTTCCGAGCCCGTGAAAAGGAACGACCCATTGAACGTCGCATCGGGATTGACGTTCACCTGTTCCAAGCTGAACTGAAATCCGGCGATCAATGTGTGGTCGCCTATGACTCTCGAAAAGTGATCGATCCCTGAATAGGTATTATTCGCCTGCGTCAGATTCGTAATCGGCACTCCCATGACAAACGAGTTGAAGCGCACATTTTCGATGCCTTCGATCTTTGGCGCCAGTGGGACGATGCCCGTCGACCCCACGCCCGTCATAAACCCTTGCGAAGCCAGGCTGGGACCGACGCCGCCTTGCGGCTGTCCTACGTCATTGGCGTTGCGCATGAAACTGAACCGCAGCTCGTTCACACTCGATGCACCGAACGTCTTGGTATCCCCGAGGCTGATCAGTTGCGCGCGCCCAAAAGTCAGGGCGTTGAATCCGGGGACGCTCGCGCCTCCCACGGCGGCGGGATAAGGGTTGTTCACGGTGTAGTCGTCAAAGAAATAGTACGCGGATAATTGACCCCACCGTGCGTGGTTGCTGTCACTGCGAAAACTCCACTTATCGTCGCGCACGATCTTATTTTCCGAGCCGCTGGAAAAGGTCGACTCTCCGGAGTTTGGGGCCGGAATGTACTGCAGCAAGTGTTTCGCGGGTTCCGACCAGACACTCTGCGGAATTACAGCGCCGGGAAAAACACATCCCGTCGGGCTGCTAGCGTCCGTACTGTTGCATGCCGGGAAGAAATACGGCTCGTTTGCTGAAACCGTGTGGTCCAGTTCCTTCGTGAGGATATTGGCGAGACAATCGGGCGTCGTGATGGTTGGGCACGGGCCTGTTACCTTGGTTCCCGACTGCGTTACCACGTTGATGATTCCGCCGCTGTAATTGCCGTACTCGGCGTCGAAATTGTTGGTGAGGATCCGGAACTCGGCAATCGAGTCGAGGTTGGGCACAATCGAAGTGCCGCCGTTCATCAGTTCCTTGACATCGCCTCCGTTGACCATGAAACCGTTGGCGTCTTCACGTTGCCCGCTGATGGACTGGTTGCCCGCATTCAGAGCACCTGAAGGGGCAATGGCCACCGTCACTCCCGCCATGACTATGGAATCCGGCTGCTGGGTGCTCATGGGCACCACTGCAGGCTCAAGCGAGAGAAGATCCGTGACACTTCGCCCGTTGAGCGCCACCGCCGTGAGATCCGTGCTTGTAATTACTCCGCCAACCTGCGTGTCAGCCGTCTCCACATGAACTGCCGTATCGGAGACCGTAACTTGCTGGGATTGCTCACCCATCTCCAGCGTTATATCGATCTGCAGCTTCGTGCCGACGTCGATCGTCAAACCCGTGCGTTTGTAGGGCTTGAATCCGGGCCGAAACGTCTCGATTTCGTAGTGGCCGACCGGCAGGGCCGTAAAAGCATAAAGGCCGTCCACGTTCGTAGTAGCATTCTGCTGCGCGGCGGTGTCAACGTTACGGCAAATAATGGCGATGTCCGGAATCACCGAGCCGCTGGGGTCCTTGGCACTCCCCGTGATGCTGCCGGTAGTTTGAGCTCTCGCGGACGCGTAGGAGAAAATAAGAACAGCGACAATTAGGCAGTGTGCGCCAATTCCGAAGCTGCGCCTCATCTCAGCAGGTTACTCCAACCCTGGAACACACTCGCGATCATGCGGCAAGGCACCGCAACGGACCCGTTAAATCGCGGTAAAACTTCTTCAGCGCAGATTTACAGGCGATGGAAGCTACGCGGAAGATCTTTAGGGGCAAACTCTCTCGACACAAGGGCTCTAATTACGGCTTCGACCGAGCTTTTTGCCATCGGACGTCACAAGATACTCGAGCCAGAGTATGCGCTGCGCATATTTGCCGGGACGTCCCGTCAACGTGACTTCCTCTCCTAGCCGGACACTTTCTTTCGTCCACCCGGCTCGCAGCATCTCCGTAGGAGGCAGGATTTCAGCGTGCCACTCTTCGACCTTGCCTTTATCGTCCTTAACGGCTACAGAAAGAACCGAATGGGGATTGGCCCACTCGTAATCGGTTACGACTCCCATCAGGGTGATGCTCTTGCCCTCGTACACCTGCCTCGATGCATGGTGTGCCCACGACGCACTGGAAAACGCGAAGGCGCTGGCGATTACAGGGACAAAAATCAGAACCTTGGCTCTCACTTCGACACCTCCAAGGCCCTTCTACTGAAAGACATTCCCGCCAAAGCTTACCACACTCCCACGGCCTAGAAACGTTGGCATGTAGAGCGATTTGCAACGCCAGGGAAGGCCCTGCTTCGGCGATTACCGGCTACAGGAACGCTATCGCCCCCCCGCAATCTGGCTCTCCGTCCCCGGGCTGCGCACGGCCGCCTGGCATACCTGGGCGTCTTAACTTCGATTTTACAGGATAGGATCCAGGTGTCATACTCGCGTTGCGATGCGTCGTCTCGCTCTGATGCCGGCTTGCTTAGCACTACTGCAAGCGTTTTTCATGGCGCCCTACCAACACGTACATGTAGGGCCCGGCCATGGGAAACACCGAGATCACGGCGAATCTACCGTTGTTCATGCACACCCCTATGCCGTCTCTGTTCCGAGCCGAAATGATGGCCCGGCCATCCAGCACTCACACGAACCTCATGCTTCCGTAGCGCTGGACACCTTTACAACGTTAGCTCAGGCAGCGCTTTCTATTTTCTTTCAGCCAGAGTCTCGGGTTGAAATTCCTGCACCGGCCGAATCTGCTGTTTGGGTTGAAGTCACTGAACCGTGCGGTCACGATCCGCCCTGCATCGAGAACAGCGTTCCGCGAGCCCCTCCTCTCTAGCCTTCCTTAAGAAAGCTGCTGGTGTTTCTGTGTTCTGAGTTCAAGTGACGCGCTCACGTGTAGCTTCCTTTGCGTATGCCGAGAGGAGAGTTGTGAAAACCATATTCAGGGTTGCTGGACCTAAATTCGGCGTTTTGATCTGGTTCCTGATTCTTGCTGGATTTACGCCGCAATGTGGTGCGCAAGCAACGCTTACCTTGCAAGAGGCAATCAGCAAGGCCCTTGAATCGCGCGCCGCATTGCGAGCTGAAGCAGCGCGAGTATCCATCGCGCAGGGACTTGAAAGACAGGCTCGCCTGATCGGGAATCCCACCTTCCAATTCGAAAATCAAAATCTTCGCTCCGGACAGACCTATTCCCGTGACGTGGACACCTACGCATACCTGACACAGCCGCTCGATATCCTCGGCAAACGAAAACAGCGCATCGCGGTGGCCTCGCAAGGAGTGGCATCCAGTCAAGCGGAATACGAGCTCGCTCGTCGCCAAATTGTCAGGGACGTGAAGCATGCCTACTGGGAGGTGCGTGGCACCCAGGAAATCCGCGAGATACTGAAGGCCACGGTGGAAAACTTTCAGGACATCGTTGACTACCATTTTGCCCAATTCAACGCTGGAGCCATCCCCGAGCAGGATCTCCTTCGCATTCGCTTGGAGAGCGAACGTCTGCAGATTGACGCCAATCTGGCCTCCATTGAAGCCACCAGATCCCGAGTAGAGTTGCAAAGGCAGATGGGTCAGACCGACTTTTCCGAGTTGGTTCTGACCGAGCCGCTGGATTCCAATGCATCTCCCATCTCACCGCTCGATATCCAACAGGTCCTTGGGCAGCGCGTGGAGATAAGGGTAGCGAAAGTGGCATTGGAGGAGGCGCAAGCAAAAGCGAAATTCGAGGATCTATCCGCGCGGCCCGACCTGAGCATCCTCTACGGCTACAAGAGGACCCAGTTGGTGGATACAAACGCCGGCACCAATACGGCCCTAGCCGGCATTCAAATCACTCTTCCCACCACAGACCGAAACCAGGGAAATCGCGCGGCAGCAGACGCGGAAGTTCATAGACAGGAGCAATTGCTCGTTGAGGCTGGGGCTGAAGTGCGGGCAGACTACTTTGGCGCCGTCCAAGAATACGATCTCAGGCGCCACGAAGTTATAGACACGTTGCATCTGCTTCGTGAGCACGGCGCCACTATTTCCAACATCGCTCGGCAGGCCTACCAGCAGGGTGGAACCGATCTGCTTCGACTGCTCGATGCGCAACGCGCGCGTCTCGATGCCGAGCTCGCTTGGGTCAAGGGAATGGTGCAGTACCAGCTGAGTGTCGTAAGTCTCCAAGCCGCTGAAGGAGTCAGCCAATGACGAAACGTCAAGTCGCGCTAATGCTGACGATCTCGTGCTCGTTCGTTGTGGGGTGCAGTAGTAGTCCCGCAACGGCACCTCAAGCGGAGAATGGCGGGGCGGCACCTCAGACGAGAAAAGACCAGATTGCGCTTTCACCACCCCAGCAGACCGAAGGCGGCATCGAAACGCAAGCCGTTGCGCTCAGCGAGAAACCGCAGACGATTCGCGTTGCGGGCCGCATTGCCCTGGCAGATGACCGCACGGCTCGCGTAGGAGTGCGCACAGTTGGACTGGTCGTGGCCGTCTATGTGGGACTCGGGGACTACGTCAAGAAAGGCCAAATCCTGGCCCGCTACCATGCCGATGAAGTACGGGACACGCGTGCGCAATATCGCACCGCGGTTGCCGAATTGAATCGCGCACAAGCTAGCGCCGCGCTGGCACAAAGGAACTACGAGCGAGCGCAGACTCTGCTGGGGCTTATGGCTGGTTCAGTACAGCAGGTGGAGCAGGCACGGCAGGACCTTATGAGCGCCCAGACGGGCGTGAAAACTGCTCAGATCGAAATCGACCGCACGCGCGACGTTTTGGAGGACGATCTGCGCGTGCCCGCCGATCCGTCCCCAGGTGACGAAATGGCCGACGAGGTACCCATTTTCGCTCCGGTGGATGGCTACATCATCGAGAAAAGTATTACGCTGGGCAAAACCGTTGAACTTTCAACCGAAACGTTTGTCATCGGCGACCTTTCTCAGGTGTGGATGCTTGCTTCGGTACGGCAGGAGAATCTTGCCGAGTTGCGCCTGGGCCAAGCCGCAACTGTGACGTTGCCCGGGGCCCCAGGCCGCACATTTTTAGGGAAGGTCATCACCAACCTCGGCCAGGAATTCGACCCAGCCACCCGTGTCACGCAGGTGCGTATCGTGCTGCTGCGAACTGAAAGCTGTTGAAGTGACTGTTCATCGAAAGAAGCACTCTTTCGACCGAACCTCGGCTGTACCACGCCAGTAGCACACCCATTAAACGACACATTAAAGTCAAAGGCGAAGCCAACCCGTACGACCCTGCGTATGAAACCTATTTTGAAGAGCGGGAAGGTTTTCACATGCTGGACACGTTCCGGGGCACCAAAACTCTTCGCTTTCTCTGGATGGAGCAACGCGGTCTCTGCGCTGTTTGCAATACCAAAATCACCCGGATCACGGGCTGGCGCGTTCACCACTGCGTCCCTCTCGTGAAGGGTGGTTCGAAGAGTGCTGAGAACCGCGTTCTACTTCACCCGGAGTGCCACGACAGGGTTCACCGTCAGCGCCTTTCTGTATCCAAGCCGCGTCTCCCTGAAAGAGGCGTTCGCAGTGCTTGAGCTGTGTGCGAGGAAACTTGCATGCACAGTTCTTAGAGGGCCGGACCCCAGCAATGGGGTCTGGCTACTCGGTGCTAATCCCGACAACCGGCTCCGGCCCGAAATGCTGGCCAGCGCCGAAATACCAGTGGGCGAACGCAAGCGCATATTGCTTGTGCCTTCCGAGGCCATCCAGCAGATCGACGGCCAGGACATTGTTTTCGTGCGCACGGCTGCCGATCGCTTCACCGTTCGTCCGGTGCGAACCGGTGAAACTGCCGGAGGGCAAACACCGATACTCGATGGACTCCAACCCGGTGAGCAGGTCGTGGTGCGTGGAAGCTTCGTCCTTAAATCCCACCTTCTGAAATCCACCATGGAAAGCGAGTAAGTCATGCTGAATCGCATCATAGATTTCACGCTGGCATATCGCTGGCTTGTGCTGATCGGTATTCTTATTTTGCTGGCTGGTGGGGGATATGCGCTTTATACCATTCCGGTTGAGGCATTCCCCGATCTCACCAACAACCAGGTCGTCGTTGTCACCGACGCTCCGTCCTTGCCCCGAGTGAAGTCGAACAGCTCATCACCTACCCGATCGAGCGCTCCATGCTGGGATTGCCAAATAAGCAAGAAGTGCGCTCTCTATCGAACCTTGGTCTTTCGATGGTTACGATCGTGTTTGACGATTCCGTGCCTATGTACTTCGCCCGCCAGTTGGTGAGCGAGCGCTTACAGCAGATTTCCTCTCTATTACCGCAAGGCATTCAGCCAGTGCTGGGCTTGCCGTCGACGGCGTTTGGCGAACTCTATCAATACACGCTGTCCGGCCCGATGAGTCCTATGGAACTCAAAGACCTGCACGAGTGGGTAATCAAAGGACAACTCCGAACCATTCCCGGCGTCAGCGAGATCAACGCTTGGGGCGGCCAGACGAAACAGTTCCAAATCGTCGTTGATCCTTTGCTGCTTCAGCAATACGGCTTGACGTTACATGACCTGGCCGCAAGGATCGAGGGAAACAACACGAATTTCGGAGGCGGCTATATCGAACATGCCTCCGAACAGTACACGTTTCTGGGCAACGGCCGGGCCACCACCGCCGACGACTTTGGCAATATCGTTCTCACCGCAAAGAATGGAACACCGGTCCTCGTCCGCGACGTCGCCGATGTGCGCGTGGGGCCGGCGCCGCCCGAGGGAGCGACGCTGCGAAATGGTGAAACCGTCTCCGGCATGGTGATCATGCTCAAGGGGGAGAACGGAAAGCGTTTGATCGAAAGGGTGAAAGAGAGGATCGCCAGTTTGCGCTTGCCGCCGGGTGTGAAGATCGTCCCGTTCTACGATCAGTCCTTCGTCATTGACGGCACGATCCATACCGTGGAGAAAAATCTCTTCGAGGGTTTCGTCCTAGTGACTGTGGTCCTGCTGGTGTTTCTGGGCAACTTTCGCGCGGCGATTATCACGGCGTCCATCATCCCGTTTTCCATGTTGATCAGCTTCCTGGGCATGCGGCTTCTTGGCATCAGCGCCAATCTTTGAGCCTTGGGGCGATTGACTTCGGCATGATCGTCGACGGCGCCGTAGTGATGATGGAGAACTCTATTCATCGCCTGGAGCTCGGTCATGGCCAGGAGGCACCGTTAGAGTCGGTAAGGCGCGCTGCCTATGAGGTGGTTCGCCCCATGACCTTCGCCGTGGTTATCATCATCGCCGTTTACCTTCCAATCCTTTTTCTGCAGGGGCTTGAAGGTCGGATGTTCCGGCCCATGGCCACGACCGTCTGTGCCGCCTTGTTCGGTTCGCTGCTTCTCGCCCTGACGATGATTCCTATGCTGGCCTCGTTCGCGTTTCGCGGAGGAGCTCCCCTGAAGCTGGCGAGGGGGGCGGAGCAACACTGGATGGAGCGGTTGAATCGCGGCTACAGCCGCGCGTTGAGTTGGTGTATCGATCATCGCGCGCTCACCGTCGCTACGGCGGCTGTCATTCTGATCGCGGCGCTCGCGTCGCTTTTCTTGATCGGCACCGAGTTCATGCCGCGCCTCGATGAAGGCTCCATCCTCGTGGAAACGCGAAAGCTGCCGGGCGTTTCCCTCACCGATTCGGTCGAAATCAGCAAGCGCATCGAACGACGGCTCCGTGCTTTTCCTGAGATCGCTGATGTGGTCATTAAGATCGGCCGTCCGGATTTCGCCACGGAGGCTATGGGCATCAACGAAGGCGACACCT
Organism: Acidobacteriota bacterium; assembly: GCA_003224175.1. Taxonomy (GTDB): domain Bacteria; phylum Acidobacteriota; class Terriglobia; order Acidiferrales; family UBA7541; genus Palsa-189. Next base: position 828 of record QHYQ01000407.1, on the reverse strand, counting down.
ATCTATTGCTAAAGCCGGCGAATACCTGGAAGCGCTTCCATACGAAAGCGGAGTTGATTACTGCGCTGGATAGGGAACTCTCTCAAGTCCCAGGGATTGCCTACAACTTCACGCAGCCCATGGCCATGTGTATCGATGAAACGATCTCGGGCGTAAAGGCGGATCTGGCCGTCAAACTCGTTGGAGACGATTTCCCCACGCTCGACACCCTCGGGCAGCACGTGCTGCGTTCCCTTTCCACGATTCGCGGAGCAGCGGACGCACAGATGGAGGTAACCTCCAGCGTGGCGCAGCTGTCGGTCAACATCGATCGTGCGGCACTTGCCCGCTATGGACTCAACGTGACGGACGTCGAAGAAACTGTGGCGGCGGGCGGCTCCGGGGATCTGGTTTCACAAGTGATTGACGGCCAGAAACGCTATACCGTCGCCCTTCGCGTGCCGGACCGGTATCGTACTGACCCCGATGCGGTCCGCGGAATTCTCTTGCGCGCCCCGGGAGGAGAAGAGGTTGCTCTGGACCAGGTCGCCAAGATTCAGGTGACTCGCGGCCCTGAAAAGATCGAAAGAGAGGAGGGCCAGCGCCGCATTGTGGTCATGTCCAACGTGCGCGGGCGGGACCTGGGTAGCTTCGTTGCCGAGGTTCGCTCCAAACTCGAACGCGAGATAACGCTGCCGCCTGGCTATTTTATTGAATATGGAGGCAGTTTGAAAATCAGCAGCGGGCCATGCAGCGCCTCACGCTCATCGTTCCCATGGTGGTCGGTGTGATCTTCGTTTTGCTTTATGTAACTTTCAATTCTGTGAAGCAAGCTTTGCTGGTGGTTGG
>QHYQ01000406.1 GCA_003224175.1 Acidobacteriota bacterium | reverse complement strand
CCTTGCGCCAGTTTGGGTTGTTGGGCAGGTTGGCGGGCAATTGCCCGCGCGCGGCATTGATGGCGGCTTGCACGTCACGTGCCGCACCATCGATATCGCGGCTCAATTCGAATACCAAAACAATGAACGTGGAGCCGAGCTGGCTATTCGAAGTCATCTGGGTAATGCCCGCGATGCGGCCGAACATGCGCTCGAGCGGAGTGGCCACGGCGGTGGCCATTGTTTCTGGGCTGGCGCCTGGGAGATTAGCGGACACCATAATGACCGGGTAGGTCACCTCAGGCATGGAGGCGACCGGGAGCATGCGGAAGGCCAGCGCCCCGGAAAGCAGCAGGGCGGCGGTGAGCAGCGAGGTGGCTACCGGGCGGCGGATGAATGGAGCGGAAATATTCATCGCTAGTAATTTCTACCGCTAATCGCCAGGCTGCGGGGCCTCCAACCGCCCTTCGACGGGTCGAGCTCGGCGAAAGTGGCTGGCGAGGCGATCAAACCAGATGTACACCACCGGAGTGGTGTAGAGCGTGAGCAATTGGCTAATCAGCAGGCCTCCAATGATGCAAATGCCGAGTGGCTGACGCAACTCCGAACCGGTACCACTACCTACGGCCAGCGGCAAAGCTCCAAACAGCGCGGCCATGGTGGTCATCATGATGGGCCGGAAGCGCAGCAGACAGGCCTGATAAATGGCCTCGTCGGGAGGCAAATGTTCCCCTCGTTCGGCTTCCAGAGCGAAGTCGATCATCATGATGGCGTTCTTCTTCACGATACCGATCAACAGAATGATTCCAATCAGCGCGATTACGCCTAAGTCCAGATGAAAGAGTTGCAAGGCGAGAATGGCGCCTACGCCCGCTGACGGCAGGGTCGAGAGGATCGTCAGAGGATGGATGTAACTCTCGTACAAGACTCCCAGCACAATGTAGACCGTTACCACGGCGGCCAGGAGCAACCAGCTTTCGTTGGCCAGCGAATTGCGAAAGGCGGCGGCCGTGCCTTGGAAGCTCGCGGCGATACTTTGAGGCATGCCGATTTCGCGCCCAACGTTTTCGATTTCCTGAACGGCGTCGCCGAGGGAAGCTCCTTGAGCCAGGTTGAAGGAGACCGTGGTCGAGGGGAACTGGCCCTGGTGATTGAGCGTGAGCGACGCGGTGTTCGGTTCGAAATGGGTAAAAGCGCTCAGGGGAACCTGTTCTCCCGTATTGGACTTGACGTAAAGACTCCTGAGCGCGCCCGGGTTTTGGCGGAACTCGGGCGCCACTTCCAAAACCACATGGTATTGGTTGATCTGGGTAAACATGATGGAGACCAGGCGCTGTCCGAAGGCGTCGTATAGGGTGTTATCGATGGCGGCTGTGGTGACGCCGAGCCGCGAGGCCGTATCGCGATCCACTATCAAGTCTTCTTCCAGGGCGTGATTCTGCTGATCGGTGGCGACGTCCCGAAGACTGGGGAGCGCCTGCAGTTTTTGCACGAGCAAGGGTACCCAGGTGGCCAACTCGTTGGGGTCGGCGGCTTCCAGGCTGTACTGATACTGCGTGCGGCTCACACGATCTTCCACGGTGAGGTCCTGCACAGCCTGCATATACAGGGTGATGCCCTCAACGGATTCCAGTTTGTCGGAGAGCTGGCGAATGATTTGCGTGACGCCGGAGGACCGTTCCTCGCGAGGCCTCAGGTTAATCTGAATGCGCCCGCTATTCGGGGTCATGTTCGTGCCATCCACGCCGATAAAGGAGGAGAGGCTCACCACATCGGGGTCTTGCAGGATTACGCGCGCGAGTTGCCGTTGCTTTTCCGCCATGCCCTCGAACGAGGTGGTCTCCGGCGCTTGAGAGATACCCAGGATCACACCGGTATCCTGCACCGGGAAAAACCCCTTGGGCACAACCATGTACATATACAAGGTCAAGATCAATGTACCCAGGGTGATGAAGAGCGTGGTGGTTTGGTGCTGCAGGACCATACGAAGGCTGCCAGCATAGCGGTCGATCACCCATTGCCACCAGCGTTCAGAAACTCGATAGAACGTCCCCTTCTGGGCCAAGGGACGATGGCGCAGCAATTTGGCGCACATCATGGGCGTGAGCGTCAAAGACACGCCCGCCGAAATCAGAATGGCCACGCTCAGGGTGATGGCGAACTCGCGAAACAGGCGGCCCACGATATCGCCCATGAAAAGCAACGGAATGAGGACGGCGATGAGCGAGACAGTCAGTGAAATGATGGTGAAACCAATCTGTCCGGAGCCCTTGAGTGCGGCGTCAAGCGGTGAATACCCGTCTTCAAGATAACGGTCGATGTTCTCGATCATGACGATGGCATCGTCGACGAGGAAACCGGTGGAGATCGTGAGGGCCATCAGGGAGAGGTTGTCGAGCGAAAATCCAAGCAGATACATGGCCGCGAATGTGCCCACGATGGACAAGGGAACGGCCACGCTGGGAATTACCGTAGCGGAGAGGTTGCGCAGGAACAGGAAAATGACCATGACAACCAGGGCTACGGTCAGGATCAACTCGAATTGCACGTCCTTTACGGAAGCGCGAATCGTGGTGGTCCGGTCCGTCAGAATGGAAACCTGAACGGCAGGCGGCAGAGAGGCCTTGAGCGTGGGCAAAAGCGCTTCGATGCGATCGACGACGTTGATGATGTTGGCGCCGGGCTGCCGCTGAATATTCAGGATGACCCATAGGAGGCCAGTGCAGTTGGATTGGCCTGTACGCGCACTGCCGGTTTCTGGCCGCCGCTGATGGTTACGAGACCGACGCCCGGGAGTTGCGAGATCTTCTGGGCCAGGGTGGTATCGGCCAAATCCTCCACCCTCTGGAGGGGCATGGTGTCGCAGGTCAGCGCCAAAGTCAGGATGGGCGCGTCTGCTGGATTCACTTTGCTGTAAATCGGCGGATTGGGAAGATCGGTAGGAAGAAAAGTGCCGCCCGCATTGATGGCGGCCTGCACTTGCTGTTCCGCAACGTCGATGTTTTGCTCAAGATCGAACTGCAGAGTGATCAAGGACGCGCCGAAGGTGCTGGTCGAAGTCATCTGCTTCAGCCCGGGCACCTGCCCGAATTGCCGTTCGAGAGGAGCTGTAACCGAAGATACGATCACACTGGGACCGGCACCTGGGTAGAACGTGAGCACCTGAATGGTCGGGTAGTCCACTTGCGGCAACGCGGAGACCGGCAATTGGCCGTAGGCCACGAAACCGGCGAGCATTACCGCCGCCATCAAAAGCGTGGTGGCGACCGGACGGAGAATGAAAATACGAGACGGACTCATTGCTGGCTGTTGCGGCGATTCTTGCTCCCCGATCGATATCCTTGTGAGTTGTTGGACGAGCCGTTCGGCTGATTGCCCTGTGAACCTGGGCCTGCGAACGACTGAGAGCCGGCCGGAGGTTGGAATCGACGGCCTGGCGGTGCGGGGGAAGCTTGTGACGCCGGAGTATCCGTCCGCGCGCCGGCAGGAGCATTCGCTGGACCATTTGACCGTGTATCGGGCCGCGGATCGACCCGCACTCCGGCGCGCAAGCGATCTTGCCCGTCAGTGACCACGAGATCGTTGGGGGAAAGTCCGCTATCAATCGCAGAGACCGTGCCTTCGGTAATCCCGACGGTGACGGGCACGACCTCGACAGTGTTGTCGGACTTTACGCGATAGACGAAGGTACCCTGATCGCCGCGCTGAATGGCTGCTGCGGGAATGATGTTGGCATTCTTCTTGATGTCGATCAGCAGGCGCGCATTCACGAACTGATTGGGCCACAAAGCACGATCCTTATTGTCGAAGACGGCCTTCAGGCGGAAGGTGCCGGTGGTCTGATCGATCTGGTTGTCTATGGTGAGCAGGGTACCCGATGCGATTTCCGTTCCATTGTCGCGGCTCAGGGCCTTTACTTGCAGGGTTGAGCCGGTCCGCATGCGGTTGTTTACGGCAGTCAGATCATCTTCAGGAAGCGTGAAGATCACCGCGATGGGTTGCATTTGAGTGATCACGAGAAGGCCGTTCTGGTCTGAGGCGTGAACGATGTTGCCGGGATCAACCAGCCGCAAGCCCACCCGCCCGTCGACGGGGGCAGTGATATGCGAGTAGTCGATATTCAGTTTGGCGCTGTCAGTCTGGGCTTGATCGGCGGCAACCGCTGCCTGAAGTTGATTGGTCAGGGCCACCTGCGTGTCATATTGTTGCTGCGGGATGATTCCGTCTTTCGTGAGCTGGCTATACCGCGTGGCGTTCAGTTTCGCATCCGTAAGCTGTGCCTGATCCTTGGCGAGGTTCGCCTGCGCCTGGGCCAAGGCCACCTCGAATGGTCTGGGATCGATAATCGCAAGTAAATCGCCTTTCTGTACCTCCTGGCCCTCCTTGAAGCGCACCTCCATCATCTGGCCGTCTACGCGGCTCTTCAGCGTAACGGTATTAAACGCTTCGACGGAGCCGAGCCCGTCCAGATAGACAGGCAGATCACGCCGCTGCGCTGCGGTAACAGCCACGGGAACGCGCCCGTTTGCATCGCCATTGCGGTCGCCTCGACCACGACCGGCGGCCGCGGTAGTTTGAGGTTTGTGGGTACTGCGCCAGACGAAAAAGCCTCCAGCCAAAACGGCAATCACCAGAAGGATTCCGATGGGACGAGCCGAGGACCGCTTCTTGCCCGGCTTGTTGTTCGGATCGTCCGGATGGAGCCGCAGCGCGATTTCCGGGCGGGTGGGAGCTGCTGTAGTTTTCTCGTGCATGACCCTCTCGAATGGCTAACTTCAATCGATTATGAATTAGATCCAGATCAGGTGAGCACTTCGCGCCGCACCCTTACTCCGCGGATCCAAGCAATCTGCTCACTTTTTCATCCAGGGTAGAGTGCGCCCGGCCTATCCTGCAGTGTAGCAGACAATATGGGCCATTTTGTTAGACGAGCGATCGTATAGGATCGTTACGCCGAAGCGGCGGCGGAACGGTTTCGTTATAATCCTCATTTCTATCCGGGGCAGCGGGCTGATTGCGGTAAGTGCGGAAGCGGCGGAGTGGGTCGCGCTATTTCGGCCGGAGAGAGGCAGGCATAAACACCACTTATAGTATCTGCCAGAAACATAAATTGGACTCGCAATCAGAAAATCTGTTATTTATGTAAGGATACGCAAAGAGGGAATGAGTAGCTACAGATGAACGAGAGATCGTCCGACAGCGCTACGCCGCGAAAGCTCAGTGGCGCCGAGATTATCTGGGAATGCCTGGAGCGCCTCGGCGTCGAGCATGTCTTCGGATATCCCGGTGGCGCCATTCTTCCGACCTACGATGCCTTGACGAAATCGCGGGTCCACCACGTGTTGGTGCGGCATGAACAAGGCGCTACGCACATGGCAGACGGATACGCGCGGGCGAGCGGCCGTGTGGGCGTGGCCTTGGCGACGTCGGGTCCCGGGGCGACCAACATGGTCACGGGAATCGCGACGGCCATGATGGATTCTTCTCCTATCGTCTGCATCACCGGCCAGGTTGGCAGCGCCGTTCTCGGCAGCGACGCCTTCCAGGAGACCGACATCACCGGCATCACCATTCCGATCACCAAGCACAATTATCTGGTGACGCGCGCCGACGAAATCGCTGTCAGCCTGCGCGAGGCTTTCCACATCGCGGCTTCTGACCGGCCGGGTCCGGTGCTGGTGGACATCACCAAAGACGCGCAGCTTGGCTCCTGCGAGTTCGATTGGGAGCTGGCCGCGCCACGGGTGCATCGGCAAGTGCCCGATTTCTTTCCCGATCCGGCGCAACTGAACCAGGCGGCCGCGCTGATCAATGAATCGCAACGCCCAGTGATTCTGGCAGGACACGGCATCATTCTCTCGGGCGCAGGAGAAGAGGTCCGCCGGCTGGCGGAAACGGCCGATATTCCCGTGGCTCTCACGCTGCTCGGGCTGGGGGCCTTCCCCGCTTCGCATTCGCTGAATCTCGGGATGATGGGGATGCACGGAGAGGCCTGGGTCAATCAGGCCATTCAGGAATCGGATCTTTTGATTGCGCTGGGGATGCGCTTCGATGATCGCGTGACCGGCAAGCTCAACACCTATGCGCAAAAAGCCAAGAAAATTCACGTGGAGATCGACCGGGCGGAAATCAACAAGAACGTGCATGTGGACGCGCCGCTGATCGGCGACCTGCGCGCAATCCTCCAGCGGCTGCTCCCGCTAGTGAAACCGAACCGGCACTCCGAGTGGTGGTCACAGGTCCATGTCTCGAAGCAGGATTCGGCGGTCCGCGACATCCAGAATCTTCCCGATAACGGGCACCTCTACGCCGCGCATGTGATTAATGACCTATGGCGCGAGACGAAGGGCGACGCCGTCATCGTCACCGACGTGGGGCAGCACCAGATGTGGGAGGCGCAGTATTACCATCATGAAAAACCGCGCTCGTTGATCACCTCGGGCGGCCTCGGAACCATGGGGTTCTCTCTGCCGGCGGCGATTGGGGCCAAGTTTGCCCGGCCGGACGCGGAAGTCTGGGTCGTGGCCGGGGACGGCGGATTCCAAATGACCATGGCGGAGCTGGCGACTATCGTTCAGGAAAAGCTGAACGTCAAGATCGCCATCATCAACAACGGCTATCTGGGCATGGTCCGGCAGTGGCAGGAATTTTTCTACGAAGGCCGGTATGCGGGAACGCCGCTGCTGAGTCCTGATTACGTGAAGTTGGCCGAGGCTTATGGAATTCCGGGACTCATGGTGAGCGAGCGCTCGCAGGTCGTGCCTGCGCTGCATACGTCGCGTTTTCATGCCGGTGCGGCGCTCATCGATTTTCGCGTGGAACAAGAAGATTCGGTCTACCCCATGGTGCCGGCTGGGGCCGATTTGCACGCTATGATCCGGCGGCCGACTCCTCTGGTGGAAAGGCCGACGGATGACTGAGCGCGAAAAGACGCACACATTCGTCGTCTACGTGGAGAACAAGCCGGGCGTTCTCAACCGCATTGCCTCGCTCTTCCGGCGCCGCGGATACAATATCGAGTCGCTGACCGTCGGGCATACCGAGCGTCCCAACATTTCGCGCATGACCATCGTCTCGTCAATCGGGGAAGGGGCGGCGCATCGAGTCGAAGCAAATATCTACAAGCTTGTGAACGTTCTGTCGGTGGAAGACGTCACGCACGCCACCACGATTTCGCGGAGCCTGGCGCTAATTAAGGTGGTGGCGTCGGAAGAGTCGCGGCACAGGCTTATGGAGATCGTACGCGTTTTCCGGGCGCGGGTCGTGGATCTGGCGCCGCGTTCCTTAATCATTGAAATTACCGGCGCAGAGGATAAAATCCACGCTCTGGTGGACGTGCTTCGCCCCTTCGGCATATTGGAGATGGTGCGCACGGGTCAGGTAGTCATGAGGCGCGGGGTGCAAGAACGCGTAGAGACTTCCTCGCCTAAGGCAGCAGAGGATGACACCCGACGAAGCAAGCAAAAAACAGGCTCAGGACCGAGCGGCGCGAATGCACTGGTAGAGGCGGAGCACCCCGGCTCCGTCTGAATGGGACCAAAATAATCAAGGAGCGAAAGAATGGCTACGATTCATCACGACGATGCCGCGGACCTCTCTCTGATTCAGGCCAAAAAAATCGCCATCATCGGATACGGTTCGCAGGGACACGCACACGCGCTGAACTTGAGGGATAGCGGCTGCACGGTCTGCGTGGGCCTGCATCCGCAGAGCAAATCCCGGCAGAAAGCGATCAGCACGGGTCTTACAGTCAAATCCAATCACGATGCGGCCGCATGGGCCGACGTGATCATGCTGCTGGCGCCGGACACCACGCAGCCTGCCATCTACGAAAAAGAGATCGCGCCCAATCTCTCCGCGGGCAAAATGCTCATGTTCGCGCACGGATTCAACATTCGTTACGGAACGATCCACCCTCCGACAAATGTGGATGTGACGATGATTGCGCCCAAGGCTCCAGGGCATCGCGTGCGTGAAGTGTTCGCTGAAGGCGGCGGAACGCCGGCGCTGCTGGCCATTCATCAGGACGCAACGGGCAAAGCCAAGCAGCTTGCACTGTCGTATGGGAAAGCCATCGGCGCGACGCGCGCGGGCGTGATGGAGACGACCTTCACGGAAGAGACGGAGACCGATCTCTTTGGCGAGCAAGCCGTGCTCTGCGGCGGCATCAGCGCGCTGATGAAAGCAGGATTCGACACCCTGGTGGAGGCTGGTTATCAGCCCGAAGCCGCATATTTCGAGTGCGTACACGAAATGAAACTGATCGTGGATTTGATCTATCAAGGTGGGCTGAATTACATGCGCTATTCCATCAGCGATACGGCCGAATGGGGCGACTATATTGCCGGCCCGCAGGTCGTCAACGCCGAAACGCGCCGAACGATGAAGGAGTTGCTGCGCAGAATACAAAACGGCGAAATGGCGAAAGAGTGGATTGCGGAAAACGAAACGGGCCGTAAGAGATTCATGGAGATGCGGCGCAAGGAACAGCACTTGCTGGTGGAGCAAGTCGGCGAACGGCTGCGCGGGCTGATGCCGTTCTTGAATCCGGTAAAGATCGCGACGGAGCCGCCGAGTGCCGCGGTGGGCGCGAAGCCGTAAGGTTCCTTGTAACGCAGAGGCGAAGATGCAGCTCAGGTCGCCCGAGGCTTTGAGTCGGGAGACCTGGGCTTGCAGTCGAAGCGATAAAACTTCTTCGGGTTTCCCGCAAGGACAGCGGGCGCCCCGAACTACAACTTCTCCTTAGATCGAACTTCTCTCAAACGCGATGACTGACACTGCAACGCATCTCAATCGAAAAAGCCGGCTCGTTACGGAAGGCGTCGAGCGGACTCCGAATCGGGCGATGCTGCGCGCGGTAGGATTCGGCGACGGCGATTTTGATAAACCGATTGTCGCCGTGGCCAACGGCTACAGCACGATCACTCCTTGCAACGCCGGGCTCAATGATTTGGCCGAACGCGCCGTGGAATCGCTTCGCGGAGCGCGAACGATGCCGCAGATCTTCGGGACCATCACCGTAAGCGACGGCATCTCCATGGGCACGGAGGGGATGAAGTATTCGCTGGTTTCGCGCGAGGTGATCGCGGATTCGATCGAAACGGTTTGCGGCGCGGCGGAGGTGGATGGACTGGTGGCCATCGGCGGCTGCGACAAAAACATGCCCGGCGCGATGATGGCCATCGCGCGGCTGAATATTCCTTCGATTTTTGTTTATGGCGGCACGATCAAGCCGGGCCGCCTGGATGGCAGAAATCTCACCGTGGTGAGCGCTTTCGAAGCGGTAGGAGAATTCAGCGCGGGACGAATTGACAGGACCGAGTTGCTTGAGGTCGAGAAGCACGCGTGTCCGGGAGTCGGCGCCTGCGGCGGGATGTTTACTGCAAACACGATGTCGTCGGCGATCGAAGCCTTGGGCATGAGCTTGCCGTATTCCTCGACCATGTCGGCGGAAGATGAGGAGAAAAAAGAGAGCGCGGCCGAGTCCGCGCGCGTGCTCGCGAATGCGCTCAGCCGCCAACTGCTGCCCGGCGACATCATGACGCGTAAAGCTTTCGAGAACGCCATTGCCGTGGTGATGGCCACCGGCGGCTCGACGAATGCAGTTCTTCACTTGCTCGCGATTGCCCGGGCCGCGCGCGTTCCTCTCACCCTGGAAGACTTTGAAGCTATCCGCAAGCGCGTGCCGGTGCTTTGCGATTTGAAGCCGTCGGGCAAGTACGTCACCACGGAACTGCACGACGCGGGTGGCATTCCGCAAGTGATGAAAATCCTGCTCGCGCACGGAGTGCTGCATGGCGACCCGGTCACCATCACCGGAAAAACCGTGGCGCAAACGCTGGAAGCTATTCCCAGCGAGCCGCGCAAAGGCCAGGACGTGATTCATTCCTGGGAAAAACCCGTAGCGCCCGAAGGCCATTTGGTCATTTTGAGGGGGAATCTCGCCGCCGAAGGGGCAGTGGCGAAGATTTCCAAAGCTGAAAAAATCACCGGGCCTGCACGTGTGTTCGATTCCGAAGAGAACTGCCTCGCGGCCATTCTCTCGAAGAAAATACGTCCGGGCGATGTAATCGTGGTCCGCTATGAGGGGCCGAAGGGTGGTCCGGGGATGCGGGAGATGCTGGCTCCGACGTCCGCGCTGATTGGCGCCGGATTGGGTAATTCGGTTGGCCTGATCACCGACGGCCGTTTTTCCGGTGGCACGCACGGTTTGGTCGTAGGGCACGTGGCTCCGGAAGCAGGGTCGCTTAACTCTTACAAAATCTGATATTGCCAGTTGCAGGGCGCATGGCTATCTTTAGCGCGTCAAAGACGGCGCCTGGAAGCATGTCTAATAAGAATTTTATGAATGGACCACGGGTTTCCGGTGAACACGAGCAAGGCTTGGACCTGTCGCCGCACGGGGAAGTAGGATACGATTTTGAATCGTAGTCAGCGCTGGCAGCCAGGATGGGATGCAGGTGCACATCTGCAGACGATTGAGGAACTTCAATTGATCGAAGGAGGAGACACTCGATGATGCGCATCGAAGCTATCATCCAGCCTTCGCGCTTCGAGTCGGTGAAGGAAGCCCTGCATCAGATCGGCGTAGAGGGCATGACCGTTTCCGAGGTGCGCGGCCACGGGCGGCAGAAGGGCCATACTGAAACCTACCGCGGCCGGGAATACGAAGTGGACCTGCTTCCAAAAATAAAAATCGAAATGGTGCTGCCCTATAATCTGGTTGACGGCGCCGTGCAAACGATTTTGAAGACTGCCAGGACCGGGAAAATTGGCGACGGCAAGATTTTCCTTTCCAAGGTGGATGAGGCCATCCGCATTCGTGATGAGGAGAGAGGGGAAGGAGCTCTCTAGGCGAACGTAGTAAACTTGGATCAAGCTTCGAAACGCTTCGAGCCACTGCAGTGGGCATACCCTCTACACCGTTTACCGTTCTCCGCGATTTCTACGCGGAGGAATTCGCCAGAATCGAGCGTGAGTTCCGCGCCTCTTCGAACGGCCGCATGGCGACTCAGGGCCGCGCGGCGCTGCTGGACCGCGTCATTATGGACTTCAGCCGTGAATTCCTCGCGCCTGAACTGAACGACCTGAGGAAACTCTGCCTCGTGGCGCTGGGAGGCTATGGCCGCCGGGAACTGTTTCCCCATTCGGATGTCGATCTGATGTTTCTCTGGGAGGATGCTGGCGCGGAGAGCCGTTATCGAGAAGGGAGCCAGGCGATCAGCCGGGCACTATGGGACCTGCGACTTCGCGTCAGCCCGACGCTTCGCTTTCTGAGCGAGTGCGAAAAATTTCAGCCGGACAATCCGGAGTTCAACATTTCCGTGCTCGATAGCCGCTATCTCGGGGGCGACCGCGGGCTCTTTGAACGACTGCGCAATAAGGCACTTCCCCATATGATCGACGGAGGATGGTCCGATTTGCTGGGCGATCTCGCCGAGCTCACCGAGCAAAGGCACAAAAAAGAAGGCGACACGATCTTTCACCTGGAGCCGAATCTCAAGAATTCGCCCGGCGGCTTGCGCGATTACCACGTAGCTTGGTGGGTCGGACTGATTTCCAAGATGGAAAAAGCGGGAACGTGGGCAACTCTGGAAGATATTTGGCCGGCCAAGGCGCGCCAGGACATGGAAGCGGCATTCGACTTCCTGGCTGCGGCACGCTGCTTTCTCCATTATCGGCAGGGACGCGACGATAACGCGCTCTCTTATGAACTGCAGGCGGCTGCGGCAGCGCGCGGGATTGGAGTGGAAAAGGGGCGAGCCATCGATCCGTCGGACTGGATGCGCATCTATTTCCGGCACGCGCGCGCGGTTTACGCCTTGTCCGCGCAACTCCTCGACGAAACACTTCCCACGCCAGCCACGCTTCGCAGCCGCCTTGGATGGAAATCGCGCCGGTTGGATTCCGGATTTTCCGTGGCAGGCTCGCGCCTCAGCGTGCTCGAGCCGTCGGGTCTTCGTGAGCCGCAGCGTCTTTGGGACGTCTTCCGATATGCCGCCAAGCATGGCGCCAGGCTCAGCCGTGAAGCCGAAGACCAGATTCGCGAGGCGCTGCCCGGTATCTTTGATTCGCGATCGGCTCTCCCCTCATTGTGGAGCAATCTCCGCGAAATTTTGCTGGCTCCCGATGCCGCGGAAGCGTTGCGCGCCATGCATAGCTCGGGAATGCTGGTGCGCTTGTTTCCCGAATTTGGCGTCATCGATTCGCTGGTGGTGCGCGATTATTATC
>QHYQ01000405.1 GCA_003224175.1 Acidobacteriota bacterium | reverse complement strand
GGTCGGCGACATTCCTACTTGTTCGGTCAAGATGCGATATGCTCGCGTGGCGACGGCCACTTTGCGTTCGGCTGTGTCGGCCTGGCCTTTTTCATCGAAGGCCATCACCACGACGCCGGCTCCGTAGCGCCGGATCTTTTGGGCCTGTTCGCGAAAGACGTCCTCGCCCTCTTTCAGGCTGATGGAATTGACGATTCCTTTGCCCTGCAAACATTTCAGGCCGGCTTCGATCACGCTCCATTTCGAGCTATCCACAAGCACGGGCACGCGCGCGATGTCGGGTTCGGAAGCGAGCGCATTCAGAAAAGTTGTCATGCACTCTTCCGAATCCAGCATGGCTTCGTCCATGTTCACGTCGATCATTTGCGCCCCGCCCTCCACCTGCTGGCGCGCCACTGCGAGCGCTTTTTCGTAATCCCCCTTGCGGATCAGTTCCGCGAACCGCGGCGATCCGGTCACGTTGGTTCGCTCGCCGACGTTGACGAAGTTTGTGTCCGGGCGAATCACCAGCGCTTCGAGCCCGCTGAATCGCGAATACGGTTCTACCTTCGGCAGCACTCGCGGCGCGACTCCGCAAATCGCTGTGCCAATCGCGCGCACATGCTCCGGCGTCGAACCGCAGCAACCTCCCGCGATATTCAGCCATCCGTTGCGCGCAAATTCCCCTAGGTCGGCGGCCATGCGGTCCGGCGTCTCATCGAAACCGCCAAAGGCATTCGGCAGCCCCGCGTTTGGATAGCAAGTGATCGGAATGGGCGCGAGGCGCGAGAGCTCTTCAAGGAACGGGCGCATCTCTTTTGCCCCGAGCGCGCAATTCATTCCCACGCTAAAGAGCGGCATGTGCGAGATGGAAATCCAAAAAGCCTCGACCGTCTGTCCCGAAAGTGTGCGCCCGCTGCGATCCACGATGGTCACAGAAACAATCACCGGAACGCACTGTCCGGAGCTTTCCAAATATTCCTCGATTGCAAAAAGCGCCGCCTTGGCGTTGAGTGTATCGAAAACGGTTTCCACCAGCAGAAGATCGGCGCCGCCTTCCACCAAAGCTTGCGCCTGAGTTCGGTAGGTCTCGCGCAGTTGGTCGAAAGTCACTGGCCGCGCCGCCGGATTGGAGACATCGTTCGAGACCGAGGCCGCTTTCGAGGTCGGCCCCATGGAGCCGGCAATGAAACACCTTCGTTGCGGATGCGACGCCATGTATCGCTCGGCAGCCCGCCGCGCAATTTGCGCCCCGGCAAAATTCAGATCGGCGACGCGATCTTCGAGCGCGTAGTCCGCCAGGGAAACCGCGTTGGAGTTGAACGTATTCGTTTCGATAATGTCGGCGCCCGCTTCAAGGTATTCCTGATGGATCTCCTCGATGATCTGCGGCTGGGCCAGATTCAAGGCGTCATTATTCAGGCGCAAATCCTTGCCGTGCCGTGCGAATTCTTTGCCGCGGTATGCCGCCTCATCCAGTTTGCGCGCCTGAATCATTGTGCCCATGGCGCCATCGAGCAGGAGGATGCGTTTGCGCAGGAGCGCATTGAGTTCGTTGCGGATTTGTTCGCCCTGGTTCATCGATTCAGCAATACCTCAGTCCGGGTCGCCGCGCCACGGTTTCTAGAGGCCCCTTGCACGCAGGCGAATGCCGGAGAGACGTTATCTTGTTTGGATGTCCGAAGCTGATTCAGAGCGAAGGTGAAGGCCAGCCTTTTGGTTGATGCTCGTAGCTACTGCGCTAATTATAGGGCATAAGGACGGCTCCGGTGAAGCGCCATCTCGCTACTCGGTAGATTCACTCAAAAATTCCGCCTTAACGGGTCCAGGAATCAGGCCGGCGTCAAAACCCCGGTCGAGGAACTCCTGCACGGCAGCGCGACCGCGCTCTCCGTAGCTAAGCGTCCAACTGTTTACATACATGCTGACAAACTTATCCGCCAGCTCCGTATCCATATCACGCGCGAATTGCATGGCGTAATTCAGCGCTTCCTCGCGATGTTCTAGAGCGTATGCCACGCTCTCGCGGATGGCCCTCGCAATCTGCGCTCCGGTCTCCGGTCCCAGCGCACGCCGCACGGCATTGCCTCCGAGCGGCAGTGGCAGCTTCGTCGTCTCCAACCACCATTGGCCGAGGTCCACCACGCGATGAAGTCCCATTTCCGGGAATTGCAGCTGTCCCTCATGGATGAGCAGGCCGGCGTCCGCCGTTCCTGCACGAACCGCATTGATGATTTGATCGAAGGGAATCGGAACAGGCTCGAAGGCGGGCTGATAAAGCCGAAGCGTAAGATACGCCGACGTGCGCAATCCGGGAACGGCGATGCGGCTGCCTGCGAGCTGATTGGGTTTCATCGGATGGCTGGCCACGACGATCGGGCCGTAGCCTTCGCCGAAGCTCGCGCCACAATCGAGCAACACGTATTTCTGCCGCAGGTACGCGTAGGCGGAGAAGCTGATCGCCGTCACGTCGTAGATTTCACGATCGGCAGCTTGGTTGAGCGTCTCAATATCCGAAAGGACGTGCGTGAATTTCAGGCCGGGAGCTTTGACGCGGTTCGTCGCGAGGGCATAAAACATGAACGCATCATCGGAATCCGGAGAATGAGCCAGCTTGATTTCCTGCGTTTTTGTTGTGGCTTGCCGGGCCGGCATGAGCACGACTCCTTCTCGAAAAGCCCGTTTCTGACCGCCAAACAATCGCTCTTGCGCTAGCGCCAGGGTACTCATTCGCCTTATGCGGGCGTTCGGCGCACAGTGCCCAGGCACGCCGCCTCCGCCTGAGGTTGCTCGATTCTCGCGGTTGGCTCGCGTGGCGAAGGAAGGAAGCCTGAGTCTTAGATCATTCGGAAGATCGTATCCGAGCCGGCGAAAAGACTAACACACTTGATCTTATTCGGCCATTTTATCCCGCAGCAGCTCCACTTCCTCTTCTGTCAGCACTCGCTTGTTCCCAAACAAAGACACAAGTTCTTGCAGCGCGTCGAGCACACCCGCGCCCTTCGTGCTGGCAGTTGGCTTGGGAATGGGTGGCTCCGGAAGGTACGGCAAATTCGCCTTGATAGCGGTCTGCTCTTAGGTAATTCGCCGCCCAGCTCACGCAGCCAAACGCTCAAATTCTCTTTTTGATTGGCAGTCATTTCCGCGAACGCCAGGCTCATGCCCATGCCGGTATGCGCGTAGACGACATTCGCTTTTGCCTGAACGTGGTGATTTTCGCTCGTGAGAGTGAGCATGAGCGATGTCCCAACCGGAAAGGGTGTCACCGTGTCCACGTAGCAGCCGTCCGCTCCCAGATCGGAAGCACGGCCGCTGAGGCGCGTGCGCGTGCTCAACTCCAGCATGTCTGCCGTCGCGGACACCGCAAATCGAACACTTTTTCGCCGGTCGCCAGCCCCAAGAGAATTGTTTCTGCTCGGCGCCGGTTGTCCAGGCGAACCAATAAGGAGATCCTGCTGTTTCAAAAGCAAGCTCCAGCGGACCTAAAGGATCTGTTTTTCCGCGCCGCGCAGCACAAAAGGACGCAGATCAGGAAGGGGATTTTATTGTCGCGGTTTTCTAACCTGCTGGGCAAGTAGAGACTTGGACAGTGTGCGGCTAAGCAACTTCTAGTGCTGCGTCTCCTCGCCTTCAACTGTCGGATCGTTCGCCGTAGCTACCGCTCCGTTCTTGTCCGCGCCTCGAAGCCTGCCGCCAGAATCGAGGAAAAACGACCTTCGTCCGTCTTTTCCATAGACCACAGGCGTACCGGCTAGGGAAAATCCGGCGGCCTTGTTCCGCTCGGATTCGTTTTCCTCTCCGCTAGCCGGAACGATGGCATAGCGGAGACGATAGCCGCCGGCTAGGCCTTTGGCCAGTGCGGAATCCAGCAGTCCCGCAGCCTCCGGTGACGCGCCATCCTGCGCCGGCGGGCCTAGCGGCTCGAGCGTTTCCGGCAGATTGCCGTAAGCCCTCTGGTACGATTTCAACGCGCTACGAACCTTGCGCAGTGCCGCGATCGCGCTCCGCTCCCGCGCTTGCAGATCGGACTCTTCCCATTGGCGGCCCAATGCCGGAATGTCCAGCAACAGCAGCCCCACCGAAAGCAGCTTCCATTGACCGGATTCCCTGACGAAGCCGAAGCGCACCGACTGCGTGTCCGCGCCTTCCGGCACACTCACGGGAATAAACGCCAGATTCTCCCGCACCTCCGTTGCGCCAAAGCGCATCTCAGAAGTCACGCCGGCGGCCTCGCAGCGAAGCACCTTGTGCCCGTCTAAAGCGGAGAGCAAGGGCTTTCCGGGATCTTCCAGAAGAACAAAGCGCTTCAACAAAGCCACCCGCTGTTCCTGCGTCAAAGCGCCATAAGCTTGGGCGTTGCCGCTCGTGAGGTGGTTGGCGAACGCGGCTTCGTCATGCCGGCACGCCGCCGTCAATGTGTCTTCCAGGGCCTGAGCAGGATCGGAAATCGGCGGCGGTGCGCCTCGCTGTGCAGAGATATCAGGAGCGATGATCCCCATCCCCAATACCAGCCCCAGCAAAATGCCGCATGCGGCCAAAGACCCGCTCGTACGCCCCCCCAGAGAGGCAAGAAGAAAGCCTGCACGGCCCGAGCGATTAGGCACAGCTAGTTTCACGATTTTGCTTGCCGCAGGATTTCCGAGAGATTCGCAGTAAAACTGGATCTCGGCATCACCTGCTTGCAGCCCGCGGCCTGAGCCCGCTGGGCAAGCTCCGTTTGCACATGAGAGAGAAAGCCGATGACCGGTATTCGGTTGCCCGAACGGTGTAACTGCTCGATCGCCTCCAAGGCCCCTTGCCGCGCATTCAGGTCCACCACGACCAGCCGCGGTAGGTCGCCACGCGTCGCTCCGTTCTGCGCCCCTTTCAGGACCTCGAGCAGCGCCCCACCCGTCGAAACCGTCGTCAGTGTGACTCCCAGCTTGCGGGCCGTTTCCGCCAGCTTTGCCTGAAAGAATAAATCATCAACAAGCGCCAGCACGTCCGCCGTGGTCCCCGCGTTTTCATTTACCATAGATGTCATCGTAACAAGCTGCCCGCTTCCGGAAAAGAGGCTGCATGGATTCCAAAGAAGAAAAACGTCCAGCGGATCCGCTGGAAGTGACGCTCTATACGCGTCCGGGATGCCACTTATGTGACGAGGCAAAATTGCAGATGGCGCCGTTACTCGCGGAATTTGGCGCGCGATTGCACGAGGTCAATATCGATGTCGACCCGGCATTGTTCGAACGTTACAACCTCGATGTGCCGGTGATTTTTCTGGCGGACCGCAAGATCGCCAAGCATCGCGTCGATCCAAGTCAATTCAGGCGTCAACTTCTCGACGCTCGCCGCCGTTCCAGCCATCACGGCTGATCTCTATGGCGGCGGATCCGATCTAGGAGGGCTCACCGCCTGGCTTGACGCCTACGCCGCTGTCGGGAACGTCTCCGGGCCGGCCTTTTACGCGGTCATATTCGGTCACTTGGCACGTCGAGCCTAGCGCCTCGTTGTAGTAGGCGGGCACGCCCAACGCCGCGCGCAGCTCCTCGTTGAATTTACGCATATGCTCGAGTTGCTCGGCCAGTGCAGGAACCTTGCGCCCGTCGTCGGTGACAAAAAACTTCTGATAACCGGCGTCCCACAGCCGCGTGAACTGTCCTTCGATAAGCAAAGTTGGCAGGATGGTCATTTGAAAATGTCCGTCCGCCACGTGCCGGAATTCCGCACCGCAACCATATTTCTCTACGCGTACGACTCCGCGCGTGCGGCTCACCTGAAAGCCTTTCGAGGGCAAGGTTTCGAGGGTCGCAGCGGCGAATCGTTCCTCGACATTCCACATGGAGACTAGGATTCACGTCTGCGCCCCGCTTGTCAAACACTCCCGAGGCGCCGTTAGCTCCTAATTTGACGGACCATCAATGTTTAAGCGAATGGCAGGCTTGGGGAGAGGCCTCTTCCGGAGTTGCAGCTTAGGGCGGCTGCTTTCCAGCAGCAGAAGGAAGATGGTTACGAACATTAATGCGAACGCAATCACCTCAAAGACGCGACCCTGCCGGGCCAGCACAAACAGCGGTCCCATAAGCGGGCCCAATACGACGGAGCGCGGCGGCTTCATTTCCAGCCTTGCCTTGCATTGCGGGCAGCTGAGTTGAGACCAGGCGTTTAGGTTAAGGAAGAATGGAGTACGAACATCGTGACCGCAGGCAGGGCACTTAGCCATCGACCAGACTCCCTCTCAGAGCTCTGTTTACACTGCCGCGGTGGTTGCACCCTGTCAATGGAACTCATAACGTTCTGAATGGCATCTTGAATACATTGGGTGCCTCGCCGCATCTATTCACGGGAGCCCGGGCGCAAAGCCCAACCGGGGAGAAGGCGTTCTCTCCGCCGGTCAAAATTACCGGAATCTATTGTAAACTCATGGTTTTCGTGAAGAGTTCGGTTTTGACCACGACGCCTGAAAACGCAAGGAAAATCGGTGTCGGCGTGCTCGAGCGCGTCGGCAATACGCCCCTGCTGCGCCTGGAAAGGGTAGGCCGGGAGTATCCCCGGGCGGAGTTCTACGCCAAGGCCGAGTGGTTCAATCCCGGCGGATCGGTAAAGGATCGCGCCGCCCTGAGCATGATTCGCGAAGGGGAACGCGCCGGCGCGCTTCGCCCGGGCAAGACCATCCTAGACGCCACGAGCGGCAATACCGGTATCGCCTACGCCATGATCGGCGCCGCACTCGGATACCCGGTCGTGCTCTGCCTTCCCTCGAACGCCAGCCCGGAAAGAAAGCGGATCTTGTCCACTTACGGTGCGGAGATTGTCCTGACCCCTGCGGACGCCGGCTCCGACGGAGCGATTCGCCGCGCGCGTGAGATTCACGCCGGCGATCCGCAGAAATACTTTTATCCCGATCAGTACAGCAATCCGGCCAATTGGCGCGCGCATTATCAGTCCACCGCGGTCGAGATATGGGAGCAGACCGAACACAGCCTTACCCATTTTGTAGCCGGGCTCGGTACGAGCGGCACTTTTGTGGGCACCGCGAGGCGGCTGAAAGAGCTCAATCCTCGAATTCAATGCGTGAGCCTTCAACCCGACGCGTCCTTTCATGGCCTCGAAGGCTGGAAGCATATGGCTTCGGCGCTCGTGCCCGCGATCTATGATCCGCGCGTTGCGGACCGTGATTCTGTAATTCGCACCGAGGATGCCTACCGCATGGCCAAGCGGCTGGCACGCGAAGAGGCTATGCTCGTGAGTCCCAGTGCGGCCGCGGCTTTGGTCGGCTGTCTGCAGTTGGCCGCCTCGCTCGATCGGCGCGAGCGTGCCGTGATCGTGACCATCTTCCCTGATGCCGCCGAAAAATATCTGAGCGAGCGTTTCTGGGATGAAAGTGAAGGCGCATAGCGCCGTCAGGAGCGGCGCGCCAATCGTATGCTCATCGTCAACTCAGAGATCGCCCAGAGTATCCGCGGCTATGGTGCCCGGGATTATCCGAACGAGACCTGCGGCGCCCTGCTGGGCCGTGACGGTGCGGAAGGCCGCGAGGTGCGCGCGCTTTTCCCGCTCACCAATCGGCGCGGGAAGAGATCGCTTGGGCCGTTCCGCCGGGGACCATAAAGAGGTGACGGGCAGAAACACTATCCGATAACCGTGCTCAAGTTCGATTGCGGAGTTACACTGGAGGCAAGAAACTATGGCCATAAAGCTGGAAATTCCGACCGCCCTGCGGCAGTTTGCGGGCAAGCAAGCCAGCGTGGAGTTCAATGCGGCCACCGTGGGCGAGGCCCTGAAACAGCTTACGGGAACTTACGTAGATCTGCGCAAGCACCTTTACACCGATGATGGCCGCATTCGCAGCTTCGTGAATATCTATCTCAATGACGAGGATATTCGCTACCTGCAGAAGGAAAACACGCCCACCAAAGACGGCGACACGATCAGCATCGTGCCCTCGATCGCCGGCGGTGCGAAGATATAAGAGATCGGAAGGAGAGGAATTATGCCGATCATTACCGGCGCGCCCGCCGTTCCGGAAACCGGGCGTACGCTTTCAAAGCAGGAGATTCAGCGCTACAGCCGCCATTTAATCATGCCCGAAGTCGGCATGGAGGGACAGCTCAAGCTCGCAAAGGCCAAGGTGCTCATGATCGGCGCGGGTGGGCTGGGCGCGCCTCTAGGACTTTATTTGGCCGCGGCTGGCGTGGGGCGGCTGGGCGTAGTCGATTTCGATGTAGTTGATTTCACCAATCTCCAGCGGCAAATTACGTTTTCCACGAGCGACGTCGGCCGGCCCAAGATTCAAGCCGCCAAGGAGCGCCTGGCCGGTGTGAATCCCCAAATTCGTATCGACACCTACGAGACGCGGCTTACCAGTTCAAACGCACTTGATCTGTTCCGCGATTACGACATCATCGTGGACGGTACGGATAATTTCCCCACGCGATATCTCGTCAATGACGCCTGCGTGCTGCTGGATAAGCCCAATGTCTATGGCTCCATCTTCCGCTTTGAGGGCCAGGCCACGGTCTTTCATTATCCCGGCGGACCTTGCTACCGCTGCCTCTATCCCGAACCGCCGCCGCCCGGATTAGTGCCTTCCTGCGCCGAAGGCGGAGTTCTGGGCGTTCTGCCCGGCATCGTGGGCGCGCTCCAGGCCATGGAGACGATCAAGCTCATCATCGGCATCGGGGAGCCGCTCGCTGGTCGGCTCTTGCTCTTCGACGCGCTGGGCATGCGCTTCCGCGAACTGCGTCTGCGCAAGAATCCGTCTTGCCCG
>QHYQ01000404.1 GCA_003224175.1 Acidobacteriota bacterium | reverse complement strand
GACGAAACCTATGGTCAGCTTCTCGATAAACTGGCGGGCCGGAACTTCAAGAGCGTGTCCGCAACCCTCAGCGCCGATATCCCGCGTTTTTACGTGAGTTCCAGCAGTGATCCGTATCCCAAGAAGGATAGGAAGCGCTGGGAGAAAACACAAAAAGAGCTGGATCAATTGAAGAGTGCGACGGCCGAGAATGAGGTACTCCCTGGTGGCCAGCGCGCCAGCCATCCGGGCGGCGAGTAGTGGTGTACTCGAATCCAGTGTGTTCCCTGAGTTAATGCTGTTTTCTGCGCAGAGTCGGGCCGCCTCCTCGCATCGTGTTAGCATCCAGGATACGGCGCTTAACCTGCTATGACTGTTGAATGCCCGCATTGTGGAGCGAATTACCCCGTGGACGAGAAACAATTCGCGGGCGAATCCAGGTTGAAAGCCGAATGCAAGCAGTGTCATTCCACTTTCTTCATCATCGCTCCGCCTGAGCTCCCGCAGCTTCCGGCAGAGCAAACCGTGGCGCTTGCAGTCATCGAGGGTCCGGCGAGAGGACAGGTCTTTCGTTTGAGCAAAGCTCGGGTTGTAGTGGGCCGGTCAGGCGCCGATATCGTGCTCTACGATCCCGAGGTCTCTCGAAAACACTGTGCTATCGAAGTGCACGGCTCGACCGCGACTCTAATTGATCTGGGCACGACGAATGGAACTTTTGTCGGCGAGAAGAGCATCCAAAAGTTTCAACTGGAACATCTCTCCAAGTTTCGCATAGGAGCCACGACCCTGGTGTTTACAGTTACCGATAACCGCTCGGGCGACTCCGACTCACCTGCCACGCTTGTCGTTAGATCCCGCCGCTAGTTCAGGACAGATTCGTCGGATTGGCCGTGATGGTCCGAGCGCGTAGCTGGAAGTCAAGTTTCGCGAGCGTCGCAAGAGGCCGCAGATAGGAACGCAAATCCTGCTATGCCGGAGCGACGATGAAGTTGGTCAGCGTGCCGAGGCGCTCGACCTCCAGTTCCACCTTATCGCCGGCCTTCAGGTAGCGGCCCATCTCCAATCCGCAGCATCGTCGGTTGTTCCCGGATTCGGGAACCGTGCCAATGCCAGAGCCAAAAAACTCGCCGGGATAAAGCGTTTCGCCGCGGGAGACGTAGGCGATCATCTCCTCAAAGCTCCAGCGCATGCCCTTTGTATGCCCGTAGGACACTTCTTCCGAATTGATGCGCGCATGCATAGCCAGATTGTAGGGATCGGGAATCTCGTCCGGTGTGACCATGGCGGGACCAATGGCATGCCGCTATCAAAATCTTTTCCCTTCCCGGGACCCAGCCGCCCAGCCATTTCTTTGCCTTGAATATCCCGGGCAGAGAAATCGTTGAAGATGACATACCCGCCGATATAGTCGCGAGCTCTTTCGGCGGCGTGCTGCTCGAAACCCATGAAGTCGCGAATCGATTCCGGACGGGGCACGGGCGGAAGGAGTTCGATGCTGCCGCGGTCCAGAATTACGTTATCCGGTTGCCGCGTCAGCGCAAAGTCGAGCGACGCCTGGGCCGTTTCACGCGCGGCGGCGCCGCCCTCAAGGAAGGCGATCATGCTCGCCAAGTGCGGGTGGGGCTGTCCTTTGCGAAGCTGTTCAGCAGCCTGTAGCCGGACCACCCTGGCCGTGCTGTCGGTGAGAGCGCCAATTTCTTCGCGTGACTCTCCCCGAGTTGGGTCGCGCGGCTTATTGCGGAAGGTAATCAGTCGCACGATGTCGGTCTCTGCCGGCGTTTGACCGAGATGCCGCAGACAACTGATTAGATTCCGTAAGCTGCGCTAACCCTTTTTCGTCAGCTCGTTGTAAACCACAGTCGTAAACGACGGGAACTGCGGCGCGCCGGGAGCCACGGGAGTATCTACTTCGCCGAGCGCTTTCTTGACGTCGTCCAACGATTTGCCCTGCGCGACCAACTTCTTGATCTCGTCGCGCCTGGCCTGCACTTTCGCGAGTCTCTGCTGCACGTCAGACTTCGTCTGCAAATCGCCGTGGCCGGGAACGTAGGTATCGGCGTTCAGCCCCGTGAGGCCTTTCACGGTAGTGATCCAGCCTTCTGACGAGCCATTCTTTTCCGCATGAATCAGCGTATAGGGCTGATTCGTCGCGATGATATCTCCGGTGAACACGATCTTCTGTTCCGGCAAATAAACCATCAGATCGCCGCTGGTATGCGCGGGCACATAATGCAATAGAGTCATCTTCACGCCGTTAATGGTCACATTTTCCTTATTCGCCACGGTTTTGGTGGGCAGCTTGTCTTGTGGCGCGGGATTCCGCGAACTGGCGGAAGCCTCCATTTCTTTCTTGCAGTTTTCCTGGGAAATAATGGTCAAGCCGGCGGGAAAGGCGGCCAACCCGTTTACGTGATCGCCGTCGCTGTGCGTCACGATGACGGTGGTCACTGGTTTGGGCGTGATTTTCGCGACCTCTGCCAACATCTCCTTGGCCGACGCCGGCGTGGTTTTTGCGTCAATCACGATGACGCCGTCCTTGCCCACAATGATGCCGGTATTTCCCCCAGCGCCTCCTTGCGTCCAATACACACCACCATTCAGCGGCTTCACCGAGAGCGGCGGCGGTTGCTGCTGGGCGTTCACCAGGCTGGTAGATGCGACTGCCGCGAGAGCAATCGCCAAGACAAGGCCGATTCTTTTAGCTGTCATAGCAATATCCTTTCCTTCTGAATTTTTTCGGAAATAATGGCGAGGCGGATTTCCCGGTCAGCCAGCATTCTACGCCGAAAGGAGCGCGCCAACAATCTGTGCTGCCCTTACATGCAGGCGTCTTCAACGACGAGTAGACACTGTCACAGGCCTTATTTTTCCGCCACCTTCGACGATTCCTGTGCGGCCGCCTTCTTCACATCCGGGGGAACAGGAAACACGAGATAGGGATTGTTGGCGTCCCAGGTCTTAACTTGTATGTCCAGCACCGTTGAACCGCCGCGTTTCTCAACGATGTGGCCGGGCGACTTGACGTCGGTCAGAATCTCGCCATGGTCTGCGTAATCGGAATAATCCGCTTCAATGTCCATTCCGCCGCCGGTTTGAGCCACGACCTTGGTAATAAAGTTTTTGGAATCAAGCGTCGCTTTTAGCCTAACGCCGGCCAGTTCCCCAGAAAGAGGAACGGTGAGGACCGTAGCTCCATCCTCAATGGACACCGTGGTCTTGTCGCCAGCAACGAAGGCGGCTTTCACAACACCGTAAGGAAGGACCCAGAGATGAAGAAGCCGATCCTTGACCGCAGCTATTTTTGGAGTCGCAGTGCCCCTTCCTGGTTCTAGGCCGGCTCCTATTGCGGACTCATCCCAGGCATAGTTATCGCGGACGGTCTGAATCGTATGCTGCGGAGTCCCGCCGGGATTGGTGCGCGTCATCTCCAGGCGCATGGCCGGAGGGTTGTAACCGAGTGCGGCGTGATATTCCGTCTTGGACGTTTGACCGGATGCAGAACTGGAGCCGGTGCCCAAAATCTCCATGCGGTTGACCACGTCGATTTCCGGAAGCAGAGCGCCCCCCGGTCCCCCGGTTCGAGGCATGCCCAGAGCGTCAGCCGCAGCTTTGATGGTCCTGGCGACGTCAGGCGTGACGACGGTCGCTTTGGCCTGGCCGGTTTGTGCCCCGGCGCACTGGAAAGCCAGTGTTGCAAGCCCCGCGCTCGTTAGCACCTTCAACCATTTCGCTTTCGCTGACATGCCGCCCCTCCTTAAAAGTGAAAACTTACGGGCCTGGCCGTGCCCCGCTGAAAATCGTTTAGTGATGTTCTCTGGTGACAGCATGTGCCAAATCCCTTTCGCTGCAGGGCAGCGATTCGGGCAGCATGGCCTTCGGGTTACGATTCAGGATCTGTATGCGCGGAGTTGTTGTCCAAGGCTCCAGCAGCACATCCGGATCGTCAATGGTCGCCGTCCAAGTTAGCGTGTTTCCGTTGCGCTGAAATCGCTCAACGACGTGCATGTTTTCGCTATGGAAATAGCCTCCGAGTTGATCAAACCAGGTGGCAGTGTTGAAACCCCAGGTATCAACCACTAAGGTGTCTGCCTCCCAATGGGCGATACCTTCTCCGCTATAGCTCCCGTCTAAATCCTGCAAGGGTGTGTGCTTGCGACCATCGAGAGGGATCATGCGGTACATCGTCTGGGTCGCGATCAAGCCCCCCTGGCCGGGATAGATGAAGATCAAATAGTTGGGGAACTGGCCAATGTAAGAGGGACTGCCCACGCGAGGAATGCCCGCAGGCATGCAGTTATTGGACGGATCTTCCTCGTTGGCATTGGCGTCCAGTTCCTTCACCATCTCCCAGTATTCGGGCTTGTAAATGGGCCTGCTGGCGCCCATTCGACGCAGCAGGGTGGCGGCACGTTCGTTCTGCTCGCCATTCTGCCGTTTGGGTTTCGCCAGCGGCCAAGTGGCAATCTTTGCGCCGCTCAGCACGTCATAGGTGGAGTGGTCACTTTCCACCGCAATGCCTTCGTTGTGCATTTGGTTGGGGACGCCCAACAGATTGTCCGCCATGCCATTCCACACACCCGTGAAATCCGGATGGCCATCCGGAGTCCGCGGCGTGACACCTTTGGGCGCCGGTCTTACGGTGACGTTGTGAATCATGCCCGGCGCTTCTTCCTGAGCAAAAATCATGGCAGGGAGCAAGCAAAGCGCCGCAGCTAGCGCAAGGAGCCTATATCCAAAGTAGCTCATCATCGCTCAATCTCCTCTTCGACTAATTGTCGTTAGGGTCCTCGCCGCCGAACTTGAAATCACGTCCATCTGCGAGTTTCAATTCCCGCAGAGCGCCGTTAGTCGACCCGTCTCTCGCAGGCAGCGCCGAGACGGTTACTGCGTCCCCAGGCTTCAAGCCACCCCGGTCAGCCCTGCTCATCCCGGCCCTGCGGAGAGCGGCCTGCCCGCCCAACTCGAACGCCCACTTTTGAATGGCGCCGTTGGCATCTTTTACATTCACGGTGAGGTAGGAATGGGGATTAATCCATTCCACCTTGGCCACCGTTCCGGTGACGGTAATTGTCTTGTGAATGTCGAACACTGCTTGCACCGAATGATGGGCCGACACCGATCCCGCACACGCCAAGCCAAGAGTACACAACGCACTGGTTAGCCTGAAGCGCATCATATGCCCTCCTCCCCGATGACGCTTAGACGTACGAACCACGGTGTCTGTTCCAGAAAAAGATGCTCATTCCCTTTCATCAATCCTAAATTGGCAACTATTGCACAGGTGCGCTAATGTTTGAAAGCTATGAATCCTTCGCAGCTACGCAAACTCATCGTTTTCGGCGGGCTATTGGCGCTCCTTCTATTCTGGGCCATTCCGGCTATGGCCAATCTTATTATTGATTACAACTGGTGGAAAGAAGTAGCTCAGGTCGACACCTGGATGGAGATGCTGTGGTACGCCATCGCACCGGTGGCCGTGGGCACGGTGGTGGCGTTCATCGCTTTGTTGCTGGCACATGATCGAGGGCTGCACTTTGCCGGCATTCGTCAGCGCGATTATCCCATGTACGTCCGGTTGGTGCCTGTGGGCCTCGGGCTCGTCGCGTTCCTATTTGCTCAGATCTCCATCGACTACTGGACCGTCATGCGCTTTTTCGGTTCACGCCGGCTCACGCTTCCGGCGGACGCCTGGAAAGATCAGGTCTTTTTCCGGCCTCTGTCGTTCTACCTGTTCAGCCTGCCGTTCTATTCGCAAGTGCTCGGGTTCATATTCGTACTAGCCATTCTCTGCGCGTTGGTGTTCTGGGCCACGGCGCGAGGATGGCAGTTATCGGAACGCTTTCGTTTCGAGCGCGACCGCGTGCTGGTCAGGTCGCCGGGCACATTCGATTTTGAACCGCGGTCATTAATTCTTCCGGGCGCCAGCCGCACCGGCTTTCTCCGCACCATCGCCGTGATCCTCTTGTTGGGCCTTGCCGCCTGGTTTTTCCTCGGCAATTACGAGCTTCTGTTCAATTCCCACGCTTTCATGACGGGCGCGGATTTCGTCGACGAAAAGATCACCCTTCCTTTGCGCTGGCTCCTCATTGTGGCGACGTTAGCGGTTATCCCATGGGCTTGGATCGGGAAGTATAAGAACGCCTTTTTCCTTGTGGTCTCCGTTTTCGTGCTGCAATTGATCGTGCCGGGCAGCATTCGCGCGGTTTACGTGCGGCCCAACGAAATTTCCATCGAACGGCCTTACATCGAGCGGCATATTGCGGCTACGGCGCTGGCCTTCGGCCTGAATCGCAATGCCACCGAGCGGCCATTTGCTGCTTCCGCGCAACAGGCGGTCGATCCTGCGGAAGAAAGAGCCCTGCTTGAGAACGTGCGCCTGTGGGACCTGAGGGCCTACAACGCGACGATCGCTCAAATACAGGCGTTGCGCCCCTATTACACCTTTCCGAATACCGACGTTGATCGCTACTTCATTAACGGCCGCATCAAGCAGGTGTTAGCTTCCGCTCGCGAAATTGACGTCAATCAGCTCTCCGCAGAGGCCAGCCAGAGCTGGATCAATCCTCGGTTCATCTATACGCATGGCTTCGGAGCCGTCGTGTCTGAGGTTAATCGAATTACTCCCGATGGCCTTCCCGTCCTGCTCATCGAGAATGCTCCGCCGGAAATCAAATCCCCTGGGTTCCAGTTACCGCGCCCGGAAATCTACTACGGCGAAAAGACTCAAGATCCGGTCTTCGTGCACACGGCTCGCGAGGAGTTTGATTATCCCTCCGGCGATCAAAACAAATATTCGACATACCAGGGCACGGGAGGATTTCCGGTCGGTTCTTTTCTCCTCAAAGCCGTCGCCGCGATAGCGGAAGGTGAACCGAATATCGTCTTCACCGGCTATCT
This sequence comes from Acidobacteriota bacterium, assembly GCA_003224175.1. GTDB lineage: Bacteria > Acidobacteriota > Terriglobia > Acidiferrales > UBA7541 > Palsa-189. Next base: position 2,323 of record QHYQ01000404.1, on the reverse strand, counting down.
CACGTCGCAAAGTCGCATGATGATCCATCGCAGGGTGCAAGATCGGCTGGAACACGTGGCGAACTTCTTGCTCTGGGATCAGGATCCCTACATCGTCATCACAGATGATGGCAGGTTGGTGTGGATGGCAGACGGTTATACCACTTCGCTGTCGCACCCATATTCAGCCACGCTTCCGGTTCCGGGCCTGGATGAAGGAGCCAACTACATCCGCAATGCGGTAAAGGCCACGGTCGATGCCTATACAGGCAAAGTCGCTCTGTACGTCTTCGATCCGAGTGATCCCATCATCCAGGTTTACGAGCAACTCTTCCCCAAGCTATTCCTCCCTGCGTCTGAAATGCCCGCGGACCTGCGCAGCCATGCCCGTTACCCCGCGGCTCTTTTTCGGGCGCAAGCGGAAGCTTATCGCACCTTTCATATGCGAGATGCCCAGGTTTTCTACAACAAGGAAGATATTTGGGAAATCGCACGCAACCTGTTTGGCCAATCCGGACAACCTGAGCCTGTTCAAGCGACTTACATCGTGGCCACCTTGCCTGGCGAGAAAACGCCGGAATTCCTCCTGATTCTTCCTTTCACACCGCGCGGCAAAGATAACCTGATCGGGTGGATGGCCGCCCGGTGTGACGGCGATCGATTAGGGGAGCTGATTTTCTATCAACTATCGAAACAGCAACTGATGTATGGGCCGATGCAGATTGAGTCGCGCATCGATCAGGACCAGAATATCTCCAAGGATCTTACTCTTTGGAACCAGCAGGGCTCGCACGTGCTGCGCGGAAGCATCATCGCTCTTCCTCTCGAGGGCGGTTTCCTGTACGTCGAATCCATCTACATCCAGGCGACCGAAGCTCGCATGCCCCAACTCAAAAAAGTCGTTTTGGCCATAGGCGATCGGCTGATCTATCGAGATACCTTCGAGGAGGCTTTCGCGGAGTTGACGGGCGCCGCGCCGGCCAAGCCTGCTCTCGCGGCCGTTTCTACCGCATCTCCCTCGGCGCCGACGGCGGCCGAGCGAGAGTTACCTGCACTGGCTGGACAACTTCGTCGCTTGCGAGAGCAGGCCGAAGAGCTGGCCCGAGAGCTACAGGTGTTGGAGAAGCAAGCCAATAAGAAATAAAGAGAGGGAATCAAGCCAGCCGCGCACGGCTGAACTGAATTGCTACGGCAGCAAGCCGAAGACGGCCACACTCGTGGGAGTTCCAACGTACACTCTCCCGTTCGCAACCATCGGCGTTATGAATTTGTTGTCGGCGAATTGGTCGCGTCCGTTGCCGGTCTGGCCGGAGTTGTAGAGTTCCTTACTGAGGTTCGTGGCATCGTAAGCGTGCAGCACTCCTGTACTGCCGTTTTCCACGGCCCACACAATTCCGTTGGCAGTCCCGCTGGCGGAAATCGTCGGAGTCGTTCCCGGGTACGGGAACTGATGTGAGCTTTGTGACGACGGCGTGGCTGCTAGTCTAGCGTTTGTGATCGGAAAGGCTTTGAGATTGTCGCCGACGGCGCCGTAGTAAACCGTATTATTGAAATAGGACGGCTTGCCGAATTCGCCACCGGGCGAGAGCTGGCCGGTAATCTCCTGATAAATCCGGTCCGTGCTCGCATTGAACTTGCCCATGTTGTCGCGGTCGAGGACGTAGACATTCGCGTCCTTTCCCGACCCGACCGCTAAATGCCTTGTCGTGCCGCTCGCGTCGGCCAGATCAGGAAGGAGTAAAGGCCCGCCGGAACCGAAATCGAGGTCCTGATTGGATTGAGCCACCGTATTGGAGGGCGTGAAGTAATCGAGCAGCGCGAGCGGGAATGTCGGTGAAATTTTTGCGAAGCAATTCCCGCAATCGCCTCGCGACGGGAATCCGGACGAATTCAATGTTGTATCAAACGTGCCGTTGCCAATTATGAAATAAATATTCCCCGCGGCATCCGCGGCGGGAGCTGTTCCGGCCACCCAGATGCCGCCGTCGCTGCCGTTGGGTACGAGGTTCAGCACCGCGGTTTGCTTGAGCGTGCCGGCGCTAAAAGCCATTACCCAGGAAGTGTATACACCCTGATCACAGTGCGAGCCCCACGTGGTATAAATCGTGCCGTTGAGTTCCAGAAGGCCAGGGCGCTCGTTATATTCGGAGGGATCGAAGACCACATTTCCTCCGGAACTGCCTGCGCCCGTGCCCGGATAACTGGCGGTAATGGTCGTAGGTCCGCCAAAAAGTTCCGCGCCGCTGGTCAAATCCAGGGCATGTAGGCGATGGATGAAATTTCCGCTGGAGCTCTTGGAGACTGCGACGAGGTAGATGGCTCCTCGCCCGCGATCAATCACCGG
>QHYQ01000603.1 GCA_003224175.1 Acidobacteriota bacterium | reverse complement strand
TGGTCGAAACGCCCTTTGACGCCTTCCAGGGGGACTTGCCCTGTCAGCACCAGGGGAGGCGTGCTCTCGGCCGTGGGCTGCGCAGCCGACGGAGCACTGCCCTGCTTGCTCTGACATGCAGTAAGCATCATTGCGAGCGCCAAGAAGCAGCCGATGCCCAAACGCTTTCTCATGCGTCCCTCCGAATGGAACCAGATTCTGATCTGCGACGAAAGCCCCAGACTCACTCCTGCGGTCCAAAGGCCCAGATTTGCGATGGCTCGCTTCCTTTGGCTGGCACGCCTAGATACAGCTGATCCCGCGTTGTAAAAAAGAACGCCGTGCGCGCGCCAATTGTCGTTGGAACTCTCTCCACTAATGAATAGTGACCCGGGTCGTTCATCTGGTAGACGCTGATGGTGGCTTGGCCGCCGGCAACGTAGATTCTTTTGCGTGACGCATCAAAAAAGAGATCGTCGGAGTCGCCGGAAGTACGCAGCCTAGCGACCTCTTTGCCGGTTTGCGTGTCCAGAACCACGAACATGGGCGGCTTCCGAGTGACCGTAAAGAGGCGGTGGTCTTTTTCATCCAGCTGCATCGGAAAGTTTCCACGCAGCCCGTTGAGAGACCACTTCGTCACCGCGCCAGTCTTTCGATCAATCGATTCAACTATGTTTCCCGCGTCCGGGCAGTTGACAAAGATGTGTCCTCCCGACGCCTCCACTTGGAAGGACTCCGGATGGCCGCCCGTCTTGAGGACTTGGCCGACCTGCTGCTCTTTTTGCGGATCAATAAACGCGATTCCGCCATCCTCTTCGCCGTAACCGAGGACGACCAGTTTCGCAGTGGGGTCCCAGCGGAGGTTGTCCGGGTCCGGAGCAAAATCGAGAGACTTGCGAAGCTGGTAGGTCGTGCCGTCGTAGATATTGACCTTCCCATTTTCCGCATTGGCGATGACCAGCTTGTTAAAATCCGGTACGTAGAGGATGCCTTGAGGCTGCGCAAGTCCCGTGATGCTGTGGACCGCCCTGCCCGCGAATGTGTCAATCACTTCCGCCGAATTGTTGCCAAGCGCGGAGACAAATAGGAGTCGCCGTTTTGGATCCGAGGACATGTGATCCAATCGGCCCATGACGTTCGGCACTGGGATCTGCTGCTGCAACTGCAGCGAGGAAATCTCACGAGCTGACGCCTGCGATGCCTGCTTATGAGCAGATGCTGCTTGTTGAGCACGCGCCAACGCAAACGCTCCGCAGCCGATCCCTGCGGCCAGCCCAAACAAGAGTGCTTTTTTCATCGCTTCCTCCGCCAAGAGCTTTGCAGGTCTTTTCCGTCTTTGCGGGCCGCCTACGGCTGCGGCTCAAACATCAGGACTTGCGCCTCTTGCTTTTCGTTCGCTGGAGCGGCCACGAAAAATCGATTGAATTCCGCCACCCACAACGACGTTCCCGCACCGGGCGCCGTTGGAACTTTACCCGTCAATTTATATTGGTCTGCCCCAGTCTGCTGATAGACGTAGACGGAACCAACATCAGATCCTCGTCCGCCAGATGCATAAATGCGCTGACGTGCCGCGTCATACCAAAGGTCATCGATGCCATCGACGCCCTCAAGTTGTGTAATTGTTTTGCCTGTCTGGGTGTCCAGGACCGTTAGTAGGGGTGGCATGCGAGAGCCGGCGAAGAGGCGATGATGATTCTCATCCAGTGCGAGTGCCACATTGCCTGGAACGCCAGCGACGGTCCAGGTTGTGAGTTGTTGGCGCTTTTGTCGGTCCAGGACGCCGAGCTTGCTGGAGCCGGCAAGCGTCACATAGACCTGTGAATTCGATTTGTCGAATTTGATGCCGCCTGGGCGCGCATCCGTCTTGATGTCCCCGATATGTACGTCCGTCCGCGTGTCGATGATCGCGAGGGCCCCCGATTTCGCGTCGCCGGTACCAATGTAAAGGTATTTCGTTGCTGGATCGTAGCCTACATGGTCCGCGTCGTCGCCAACGGGGAAGCTGTTGATTGGTTTGAGTGTGTCCCCACCGAAGATTTTGCAGGTGCCGTCGGTTCCATTGGCCACAAACAATTTTTTGAAATCAACCGAATAAAAGATGCCTTGGGGCCGATCTTGCACCTTTGGCATGGGTATTTTCTGGACCAGTTTCAGAGCTGACGCACCTTGACCGCGGGCGCTGAGTACGGGCACACACACAAAACTCATCATGGCCAACAACAGCCTACGGTTATGCATGATTCCCTCCAGAGCAGATTTTGCGCGCCGACTTACGGTCCTTACGGAGGACCTCGATATTAGGTCGAACACCTGAAAATTCCCTGAAGATGCGACGTAACTCAGTTTGCGCTCTTTAATTCCGGCGGCTCTCCATCGATCAAAGGGAGTCGTAGTGTAAAGATCGAACCGCCGCCCAGAGAACTACCGACTTCAATCGTCCCTCCATGAGCCTCCGCGATCCAGCGGCCAATCGAGAGGCCTAAGCCGACCCCTCCCGATTCACGAGACCGGGCTTTGTCGGCACGGTAGAATCGCTCAAAGACGTTAGGTAAATCCTCCGGCGCAATACCGATGCCTGTGTCTCGAACCTCTCCGATTGCAAAACCATTTTCTTGACGCACAACAACAGCCACCCGACCACCCTTTGGTGTGTATTTAATTGCGTTGTGAATTAGGATCAAAAACAGCCGCCACAACGCATGTGCATCTGCTTTAACCCAAACAGGCTGTCGTGACATTTGATCTTGAAACTCAATCTCTTTAGCTTCCGACAATGCCTTTCCTTGACCACATACATCGCGAACGATTTGTCGTAAGTCCTCAGTGGAGAGCTGGAGCGCCTCTACTCCGTAATCGGCTCTCGCCAGAAGCATCAGTTGTTCGACCAGTTCGGAAGTCTTTTCCAGTTCGGAATGAACCTGAGCAAGAGCCTCGCGATATTCTTCTGCCGAACGAGGCTTACGCAGCGAAAGCTCGGTTCTGGTTCGCATCACCGCCACAGGCGTACGAAGCTCGTGAGACGCATCGGCAGTGAACTGGATGATCTTCTTGAAAGCTGCCTCCAGGCGCTCCAACATGCTGTTCAGAGTTTCGGAAAGCCGCTGCAACTCGTCGCCCGTTTGCGGCACAATCAGTCGGCTCGAAAGATTGTGAACACTGATACTTCTGGCGGTCTGGGTGATTTGATCGACTGGGGCCAGGGCACGGCGGCTTATCCAGTAACCGCCTGCCGCTGCGCTCAGCAAGAGAATAGGAACTGATACAAGAAGCAAAGTCGCAAAAAGATGCAACGCGCTGTAAAAATCGTCTAGTGGAACAGCTGCTTGTGCAAAGTATGATTGGTCCCCAACTTGAATCTCTGCACTTAATACGCGCAGTGGCACATTGTTGAGTGCGAGAGTCGAAGGCACGGCTGAGGTTCCACGGAGCTTGGGAATCTCATAGCGGTCAGTTGATGGAGACCGATAAAGCCAGTTGCCCTGCTGGTCTGCGACCTGTAACAGGGTGTTTCCTGCTAACTCTGAATGTTCTCGAAGCTCACGACGCAGGTCCTCCGGTTCATAACGGGCAGTACGGTCGATTAGCCGCCGAACTCCCTCCATGCGCGCACGAAGTTCGTCATCTACCGTTCGATAAATGCTGTTACGCATCGCAAAGTACGCAGTAAGGCTGAAAAGCGACAGAACCACGGCAAGAATGCCGAAATACCAGGCTGTAAGACGAGCCCCAATGGGGAAGGACTTCATCAGTCAGGCTCCTCACGAACCGAGTACCCCACGCCCCTGACCGTCTGGATGAGCTTCGTTTTGAACCCCTTATCAACTTTAGCTCGTAGCAGGGAAACAAAAACATCCAGTGTGTTTTCCTCCACATCTTGCGCGTTCCAGACCGCGTCTACAATTGCGTTGCGAGAGACCACCCGGTCAGCACGGCGCATCAGGTACTCCAGGAGCTGATACTCTCTTGGGCTCAAGTAAAACTCACGGTTTCCCCGCCAAACACGATGGCTGGCCGGGTCCAGCACCAGATCGGCTACCTTCAGCAACGGTGGACGGGGACTCGGCCCGCGCCGTGCCAGTGCCCTTAATCGAG
>QHYQ01000403.1 GCA_003224175.1 Acidobacteriota bacterium | reverse complement strand
GCGTCATCCGTGGTCAGCGTTCGCGAGACACCTCTGTCCACATCTAGGACTGTGACCGTGGCGCCGGCTATCACGCCGCCGCTTTCGTCTGAAACGGTTTCAGGACGGTGGAGCGCCAGAACGTTATCCTCGAGGTGGGCAAAGAGCCTCGTGTGGACTTGACGCTGCAGCCCGGCGAACAGACACAAACGGTCACCGTTACCGAACAGCTGCCGCTGGTGGAAACGACCAACGCCACGATGGGCGGCACGCTCAGTAACACGGATATCGTCGATCTGCCGCTCAACGGTCGGGATTACCAGAATCTGATGGGCTTGCGACCGGGAGTCATGCTCCAGCCGGGCGGCGGACCGTGGACCCAGAGCACCAACGGCGTCCGCCCCGACGAGTCCGTCTGGATGGTGGATGGCATCATCAACGAAAGCACCTTTGACGCTCGCCCTATCGTTGGCATGCCAAGCCCGTTCACCGATGGGGCGTTGATTCTGCCCATCGACGCGATCCAGGAATTCAACGTTATGGAAAATCCCAAGGCGGAGTACGGTTGGAAGCCGGGCGCCGTAGTGAACGTGGGAGTAAAATCGGGGACCAACACGCTTCGCGGCGCCGCTTATGCGTTCGGCCGCACCCAGGCTTGGGACGCCCGCAACTTCTTCAACGTCCCAGCGAGCAATGGAAGCTGCCCGGTCGGTCTTTTGCCCGCATGCAATCAAACGCCAGCGTCGTTGGAACAGTTCGGAGGCGTGGTGGGCGGTCCCATCAAGAAGGATAAACTCTTCTTCTTTGCCGGCTATGAGGGCCTGCGTTCCTTCATCGGTTCTGCGTACGGTTTGAGCGTTCCTCAGACTGGAGCGGGAGCGGGTCCCGGGTCCAGCATGGTGGATGCGATCAGTGCGTTGCAAACAGCGGGTGTGCCGGTGAGCAACGTCAGCTTGGCCTTGGCCGGATGCACCGCGGGTGCGGCCCCGACTTGCAGCGGCAACTTGTTTCCTAACAACGTTTCGACAAACAGTTTCTTAAGCACCTTTCCCATCACCAATACCAGCAACAACGGCATAACGAAAATCGACTACCACATCAACAGCAAACACACACTCACTGGCACGCTATTTGTCGGCTACTACGACTCCACCGGAGAAGATCACGGGTTCGCGAGTCAACCCTTCACGGATAGTTCGGTAATACGCGGTTGGTCGAATGTCGAGAGCTGGATTTGGACCCCCAACTCCACCATAGTAAACGAAATGCGGTTTGGCTACGACCGCACGACTTTCGACTTTGTCAACCTCGACGTCAACGTCAAAGCCGATGGCAAGGGCTACCCCATCAACACGGGCGTGACAAATCCGCTAGTGGGAGGGTTGCCGAATATCAATATCAGTGGTTTTGGCGCGGGCGGCGCCCAGATCTTGGGCACGTCCACAAACCGTCCCCAGTACTTTACCCCCAACCCGTATTACGATATTCAGGACTCAATTTCGTACTTAAAGGGTAAGCATGCCATCAAATTCGGCGGCGAGTTTGTGCACCTGGAGGCTGACGGCCAAGTTTTTGTCGAGGGCCGGGGCCTCATTGCCTTCAACGGCGGGGCGGCTTTCCCCGGTTCCACCTCACTCGAGGATTACTTCGCCGGAACGCCAACGACCGGACTTCTCCTCACCGGCAACGCGGCCGTCAAGACGACCTGGACCTCGACCGCCGGGTTCATTCAAGACGACTGGCGCGTCACCCCGAAGGTAATTGTGAATTTGGGACTGCGCTACGAATATGTTTCCCCTATGAAGGAAGCCAACAACAACTTCGGCAACTTCGATCCGAACTTGGGGATGGTGCAGCAGGGCGGTGCGATCAACACGGTATGGAAGGGGTATCACAAGGGCTTCGAGCCGCGCGTGGGTTTTGCTTGGGATGTCACTGGAAAAGGGACAACCGTGGTCCGGGGCGGGGCCAGTCTCATTCACACGTCGTGGCCCCTAACTACCTGGCTGGGCCAATTCGGGCTCCAGAACGACGGGGGGACCAGTCCGGCCGCCATACCCACGGGGGCCAAGATTTCATGTGGGTTCGCCCTAAACTGCCCGGCCACGGGCGGTGGGACGGATAGCCTTGGCGTTGCCGCTTTCGCTCCTGCCCAACTCTGCTGGGATCCAGTAGTCCCGGCGGCGGGCGGTTCGTGCAGCACCGGTCAGACAACCGTTTTCCCTTCTCCCATCGCCAAGTGCGGAGATGGAGCCAACGGGGCTCCTTCCCCTTGCGATCTCCTAGGCGTGGACCCGAATCTTCGTTCACCGTACATTGTCAATTACAACCTCAGCATCCAGCACCAGTTCGGCTCCAACCTCTCGCTCGAAGTCGCCTACGTTGGCAATCACGGCTACAGCCTGCTTAATTTCCATGACATCAATCAGTCCCCGCTGGGCGCAGGATGGTGCCTGAATGCGCCGACGGCAGCACAGGCGGCCGATGCGTGCCAGGCGGGTAATCCTGACAATACGCCGGGCAAATTCAATCTGCTGGCCGTACAGGAAGCCCGCCCGTTCTACACCAAGTTTCCGTATCTAGGGTTCATCAACTTCACGACGAACGGGTCCCATTCCCGGTACGACAGTGCGCAAGTGACCCTCACCAAGAGGATGTCTCATGGCCTCTCTTTCACTACTGGATACACATACGCGCATACCCTGGATAATGGCTCCCTCAATCGATTTGGCGGATTACCGCAGAACAGCTACGATCTGGCCTCCGAATACGCATCCAGCGACTTCGACATTCGCCATCGCGCTACGTTCACGGTCACTTACAACCTGCCGGGCAGGAAAGGTTTTGGTCAGATGCTGGAAGGCTGGCAGGTCAATTCCATCGTGAACCTTCAAAGCGCACAACCGTGGGCATCGTGGGATCCCGCGGACAACATCAGCGGAACCGGGGAAAACGCAGATCGCTGGAATATCTCCGGCAATGCCACCGACTTTCCGTCTGGCAAGAACAGCATCCCCTTCTGCAATGGCTTCGGAACAGCAGCAGGCCCTAGCTGTGTTGTTACATCCATATACGGCGCCGCGCCAGCCCCCTCTTCTGTGAACCCTGGGGCGTGCTCCAACCTCGTTGGCACCCTAACCACTACTGGCAGTCTAGATTCCTTCGGCTGTTACGTGTCCTTGAATGGTCAGTCGGTTCTTGTGCCTCCGGCGCTGGGGAGCTTCGGCAACATGGGCAGAAGCATCTTCCGTGACTCCGGCTACAAGAATTGGGACTTCTCTGTATTCAAGAACTTCACCTTCCGTGAGCGGTTTGGTGCCCAGTTCCGTTGGGAGGTCTTCAACGTTCTCAATCATCCGCTTGCTGCCAATCCCTATGGCGCCTCGAGCTTCGTCAACGCCGGGAACACCTTGAATGCCGGCACTGCCGGCCTCGGCTATGCAGGGTTGACGCCCGACTTCGCGGCGGGCAACCCGCTTATCGGGTCGGGGAGCCAGCGGGTTATGCAGCTTGGACTGAAATTGATCTTTTAATTAGAAGCGGGTTCTAGGGGCGCGTGAAAAGCGCCCCCCTCGGACTCCGCAGTTACCAACAAGTTGTGGACCTCGGGTGCTGAAGGAACGAACCGCTCTCCGGCAACAATCTTATTTCAAATCCCGCTCAGCTTCGTATTAGATTAGACTTCCTCGCTCAGGCACTCCCCCACGATCGATTCAGTTCTCTGCACGGAGGACAACATGAAAACAGTTCGCGGCATCGGCTTCCTGGTGGCGCTCGCGATAACGCTGGCGGCATGTCAGGGCAAGCAAACCAACCCTGGACCAGCCGCGCCGACAGCGGCCGAGAACACACCGCCGATGGTGCTGACCGGGGCCGTTCCACTCGAGGGCGTGAAGGGGCGTTTCGACCATTTCGCATCGGGCAAAGGCAAGGTGTTTGTTTCGGGCCTCGGCAACAACACAGTGGAGGTGATTGACCTGTTCGGAGGAACCCTTGTCCACACGATCACCGGCGTGCCCGGCCCCCAGGGCTTGGCGTTTTCACCGGAGGCGAATAAGCTTTTCGTGGCCAGCGAAAAGGGCAAGCTCTATATCTACGACGGCGACTCCTTCAAGCTCATCACCACCCTGAATTTTGATGGAGGCGCAGACAACCTGCGCTATGACGCGCCAAACAAGCGTGTCTACGTCGGCTGCGGCGATGACGAGAAGAACTCGGCGATTGCGGCGGTGGACGCCTTAAACAACAAGCGGCTGGATGAAGTATACAAACTGGGAGCGGAGCCGGAATCATTCCAGCTGGAGAAATCCGGCCCCAACATTTATGTGAATGTCCCCGAACCGAAGCAGATTTTGGTCATCAACCGCAACACAAAGGAAATCTCGCGCTGGCCTTTGACGGTAGGCCAGAACTTTCCCATGGCTCTCGACGAAGCCGATCACCGGCTGTTCGTCGGCTCGCGAGAGCCGGCAACACTTTCGGTGTTTGATACGAGCACAGGCCACATGGTGGCCTCCCTGCCAAGCGTGCAGGACTCAGACGATCTGTACTATAGCGCTGACCACAAGCGCATTTACATGCCGGGAGGGGAGGGATTCATCTATGTGTTTCAGCAGAACGATCCCGACCGTTATTCGCTGCTCGGCAAGATTCCCACCGCCCTGGGCGGACGCACGGCGGGCTACTTTGGGAGACAAGGAAAAGGCTTCGACCGCTTCTATCTGGCGATTCCGGCCGGCAGCAGCGCGAACGCCGAGGTCAGAATCTACACGGTGGAGGATTGAGGGCCAGCTTGACAGTGCTGCTTTAGCGATGGTTCAATGTGTTTCAGGCTATCCATCGCAAGCAAAGAGCGTTGGGCCGTCTTTAGGGGCCGAATTCCAGAGAGGTGGCAAATGGTGACACCTAAGATGCGCATAGCTTTGGTTATCAGTCTTCTGATGGTGTGTGCTCCGCTGTTTGCGCATCATGGAAGTGCAACCTACGACACGCAAAAAGTGGTTGTCCTGAAGGAAGCCGCGATAACGAAGTTCATCTGGGCGAATCCTCACTCGATCGCTATGTTCGACGTGAAGGATGATAAGGGCAGCGTCATTCATTGGGCCGCGGAAGCTGGCAGCCCCTCGGCGCTGAGCCTGATCGGATGGACCAAGAATTCACTGAGGCCCGGCGACGTCGTCACTGTTTACACATTCCAGTCCAAGACCGGTAACCCGGTAGGACGGCTGAACAAGATCGTCCTTTCGGACGGAACCACCCTACGGGATAGCCAACTAGGCGACGCGGACAGCAAGGACAAGTCAGAAAAGCCGTCTTACTAAACGAAGTCGTCCGCTCCTTTCTGCGAGACAACGGCACCTCTTCTCGCAGCCGACAGACCCTTTGTCGTCCCACACGGAAGAGCCCGATTCGCGAGAACTTTCGATCTCAGTTGCGGTTACTTGCTCGGCGGAACGCCCGTACTGGCAGGATCTCCAATCAAGTTCAAATACTGCAGCATCTCTGAGGGTATGCAGAGCTGTTCGGCGAGCTGCTGATCCGGCACCCACTTAAAATTGACGGTCCCAGCACGAAGGGTTTCGTATAAATCTTCGGATCGTCGACTGTGATGGTCCACGATTCACTAAAATCATGTTTCGGAGCGGGGCCCCGGGCCAATGTTCAGTTTGTCAAATTCACTATTTCGATAGCCGCCCTGGGCCAGGGAGGAGAAGGCCAAGCTAGTCATTAGAGCCGGCATTACGCCGGTGAAACGATTGCGCATTTATGATAAGACTACTTCTTGTTTGCTTTCTTATCTGCGACAGCCTGCTCGGCAACCGTCTTATTGTATTCTTGCGCTTCCGATGCCGAGCAGATCATCTCTCGAATATCGAACCACTCCGGCTGCAATCTCATGCGAAATTTGTTCAAGGGATTCCACGGCTTCGTGTACATCTTGGGATCATCAATCGTCATCGTGAACTCCATGATGTCATGGTTCACGCGGTGCCAAGTTTCTGTCACCTTCAATTCATCGCTGTGCGGGCGGCCGACATTATCGATCCACGTTCTTTCGTCCAGCCCCACCGTCTCCGCCGCAAATGTGTAATCGTCGGTCCACTTGCCGACCGAGTATCCATACCACCGCGGCTCGAGGATCTCTTTGGGGAGCTCTCGCCCATCCATCCAGATATTGCGCCAGACTTGATCATTTTGGTAGATGATCGCGACTTGGCCCTTTGTTTGAAAGATCTGAATCGCTCTTAAATTAAAAAGCTCGAGACGAGGGAACCCTATTGGATCGCAGATATCAAAGGGATCGTTGTTTTCTGCAATGGGAACCGCCGTCGTTCCAAATCCGGGCTTATGCTCCTTCCAGGTTTTCAGGCCCAAAGGAGTGAAAGGTAACTCGTGTTCGGGCTTACTATCCGAGGGGTATTCCTTCGGGCCAGTCGCAAAGACTCCGTCGCGGTACCCTGGTGTCGGCTCCCAAATGCCAGTGAGGTCGCGAACAGGCGCGGGATCTGACTTCTGATCCTTCGGTGCTGTAGGCACAATTCGGTCCCAACCGTCGCGATGTATGTTCTTACCAGACTCCCTCCGTTCGGTCGTTTGAGCGCGCGTAAGTGGTGAGAAGGCGAGGAGTGTGAATAAAATCGCTGCGGCCATAAAGCGATTTGACATTTCCAAATTTTCTCCTAATTAGCGTGCTTTGGATTCCGTCTCAAGCTGCGGCAGTGATGGATTGAACTGCGAGCCGCACGTGCCGCTCCGGATTCACCTTGTCCGCCGCTCGTGTACTACTGCTCGCGCTCTCGCCCTCTGCGCTGTATCAAAATTCGCGTACTCTCCGCGCAATCTGCATCGCGCTGCGAAGGAAGAGCCTTAAGCCCTTACCGCTCAGTACCCATGCTGAGTTCTTGGCCATCGGGAAGTATGACTTTAGTGACGCGCCCGACTGGTTGGCCCGTCTTGGACATTCCCGTCATCGTGACGGTGACATCTTCGCCAACCCTAAATGATTTCGCCGTGATGCCAAAGTTGATCAGAGTAGAAGGAGCATTCCATTCGCCGAGCCAATGCACGACGTTGCCCTTGTCGTCCTTCGCATCAAATTTCAGGAAGGTATGAGGATTGGTCCAAACCCAAGCCGTCACAGTTCCTTTCACTGTGACCGTTTTGCTGTCGTAGGCGGCGTTCCCGTGATGCGCAAGGAGCGAACCTGAAATCGACAAGAGCGCAGCCACAAGGAAAGCCGTCACCAGCCTAATTCTCATAACCTGCCTCCAAATTTGTACCGGGCTCGGCGCCGCTATTTGACACTGGCGGGATTCTATCAAGAATTTCTCAAACGTCGCAACTCGTCTTCACCTGGTACAAAGGAAATTTCGCTACGCAATTAGTGAATCGCGGTTAAAGCAGTTGGGATGAAGAATAAGCAGAAGAGAGCGCCCGGCCTGGAATCGAAAGTGGTTTTTGTTTGTGATGGTTTTCGCCTGTGTTGTGGCGGCGCTGCGAGTTTAACGCGAAGCGCTGCTGGGTTTCGGCACGGCGGGCGCCGGCTTGGCAAACCGCGCCCCATCGATGGGCACATTGGCCTGCAGCGAACTTAGATCCGTGGTGGACTGCCCATCCACCCAGGTCACCGTCCAGTGAAACGGCACTTTCACTCCGCTCACCACCCGATAATC
>QHYQ01000402.1 GCA_003224175.1 Acidobacteriota bacterium | reverse complement strand
GCGACTGGAAGAGAAGGAGACTGCGAAGGGTGGCATCATCATTCCCGACACGGCCAAGGAGAAGCCTCAAGAGGGTGAAGTGATGGCCGTTGGTGCTGGCAAGATCGAAAAGGGTAAGCGAATCCCGCCCGACGTAAAGACGGGCGACCGGATCTTATTCGGCAAATACACCGGCAGCGACATCACGATCGATGATCAGGAATACCTGATCCTCCGCGAGGAGGAAATCCTGGCGAAGGTCAGTGGGATGGCGAAAGCGGCAAGCGGCAAGAAGTAGCCCCTTCTCCAAAAGCTTAGAGGCAAAAGTGCTCATTCACCCAGGAGGGTGAAGTCCAATGGCAAAGCAAATTGTAATGGGTGAGAATTCACGTCAAGCTATTCTGCGCGGCGTCAACATCCTGGCCGACGCCGTCAAGATCACGCTGGGCCCCAAGGGCCGCAATGCCGTGATCGAGAAGAAGTTCGGCGCACCTACTGTCACCAAGGACGGTGTGACCGTGGCAAAAGAGATCGAGCTACAAGACCCACTCGAGAACATGGGCGCGCAGATGGTGCGCGAAGTTGCGTCCAAGACCTCGGATGTGGCCGGCGACGGCACGACCACCGCGACCGTGCTCGCCCAGGCGATCTTCCGCGAAGGCGTGCGTACGGTTGCTGCGGGAGCCAGCCCGATGGCGCTCAAGCGCGGCATCGATAAGGCTGTGGAGGTCGCTGTAGCAGAGATCAAGAAGCTCTCGCGTGATGTGAAGGGCGACATGATTGCGCAGGTGGGCACCATTAGCGCCAACACCGACAAGCAGGTCGGCAACCTCATTGCTGAGGCAATGAGGAAGGTGGGCAAGGACGGTGTCATTACCGTCGAGGAATCCAGGACGATGGAGACGACGCTCGAAGTGGTGGAAGGAATGCAGTTCGACCGCGGCTACCTCTCGTCCTACTTCGTCACCGATCCGGCGCGGATGGAGTGCGTGCTCGAGGACGTTTACATCCTAATCCAGGAGAAGAAGATCAGCTCGATGCGGGAGCTGCTGCCATTGCTGGAACTGACCGCCAAGATGGGCAAGCCGCTGCTGATTATCGCGGAAGACGTTGAGAGCGAGGCTCTCGCAACGCTCGTTGTGAACAAGCTCCGGGGAACGCTTCAGTGCGCTGCGGTCAAGGCACCGGGCTTTGGCGACCGGCGTAAGGCCATGCTGGAAGATATCGCCGCGATCACCGGCGGCAAAGCAATCACCGAGGAGCTTGGTATCAAGCTGGAGAACGTGAAAATGGAAGACTTAGGTTACGCGAAAAAAGTCACCATCGACAAGGACAACACCACCATCATCGAAGGTGCAGGTAAGAACAGCGAAATTGAAGGCCGGATAAAGCAGCTCCGCGCACAGGTCGAGGAGACGACGTCTGACTATGACAAGGAAAAGCTCCAGGAGCGCTTAGCGAAGCTGGTTGGCGGCGTCGCAGTGATCAAGGTGGGAGCCGCAACGGAGACGGAGCTAAAAGAAAAGAAGGCTCGTGTGGAAGACGCCATGCACGCCACTCGCGCAGCAGTTGAGGAGGGTGTTGTTCCCGGCGGTGGCACTGCTCTTCTGCGCTGCCTGCCGGCCCTGGAAAAGCTAAAGCTCCATGACGACGATGAAGCCATCGGCGTGAACATCGTGAAGCGCGCTCTCGAGGAGCCCACGCGCCAGATTGCGCAGAATGCGGGGCACGAAGGTGCCGTAGTCGTCGGCCGCATCCGCGAATCCAAGGACGAGAACTTCGGCTTCAACGCGGAGTCCGGCGAATTCACCGACCTGCTCAAGGCCGGAGTGATTGACCCGGCCAAGGTCACGCGCCTGGCGCTGCAGAACGCTGCGTCCATCGCCAGTCTGATGCTAACCACGGAAGCTCTGGTTGCCGATATTAGGGAAGAGGAACATGCAGTTGTCGCGCATGCCGGACATGGCGGCGGGATGAGTGGGATGTACTAGACCAGCGCCGACCCTAGGAAGTTTGGGCCGCAGCTGTCTGTACGACAGTTGACACAACGGACCGGGGGAAAACATGGATGCACAGGACCAACTGCGACAATTGGAAGAACGGAGGCAGGTGTACCTGTCAACCGTGCAAGATCCCGGCAGAACGCGTTGTCAACGTGAAGAGGCTCTTGGCGACTTGGAACGGACCGAGGCCAAGATAGCGAAGCTGGGAAAGCCTCGATTTACGCCAGACGAGCATCATTTCGATATAGGCGGAGAAGCGTAGTTCTCGAGCGCTCCGGCATCGACATCTACGAAGACGAAGATGCTTCCTCCGCGAACGGTCCAGAGCAAGAACGGCCTCCCCATCCACGTCTCGATTGGTTATCTTTAGGGCCACGTTTGTTTTTCTCCTCGTCGGAATGCTATTACGGCCGCAATCAGGGCGGGCCCAAGACGATTTCAGGCGAGGATCTTTAATTTGGACGGTCGGCTGGGCTGGGAGTACACAACCGTTTTCGTCGTGCCAGCCTGCAAAGCTGCTGGACGCCCAGAACGATTAGGGGCAGTTCATGGTGCGGCTGCTTGGGTCGTGGCAATGTAGCGCACGAGCAGCAACGTGACATCGTCGGCTTGGCTTGCGCCACGAGTGAAGTTCTCGACCGATTCGAGAACCGCCTTCTGGAGATCATCCAACGGAGCGTCGTGCCGATCGGCAAGAGCTTCACGGAGCCGAGAGACACCATACATCTGTTCGTCGCAGTCCATGGCTTCGGTGACACCATCGCTGAACAAGATCAGCGTGTCATCGGGCTGGAGTTCCACGCGGGCAGACACGTAATGATCTCCCGGGATGAGGCCGACCGGAAAAGAACCTTCGGTGAAGGGTTCGGCGATATCGCCGTGTCGAAGCAGGAGTGGCGACGGATGGCCCGCGTTAATGAACTCAAGCCGGCCGTCGCGGCCAAGTATGCCGAAGAACATGGTGGCGTAGCGGCCAATCTCGGCATGTTCGCATAGAAAGCGGTTCAGTTGATTGAAGACGCTCGCTGGGTCAGGGGCGATGGTCATGCCCAAAAGAGCGCCCTGGAGCATGGTGGTGAGAAACGCGGCCCCCAGGCCCTTGCCGGAAACATCGGCGATCAGAAAGGCCGCCCGGTCATCGCTCAACGGGAACACGTCGAAATAATCTCCCCCGACCGCCAGACACGGCGAACTAGTGCCCGTGATCGCGAGATGCGGAAAATCGCGAAAGCCGCGCGGGAGCAGGGCCTGCTGCATGTCGCGGGCGATGCTGATTTCCTGTTCGAACCGCTGGCGCTGGCGCTCGCGTTCGACCAGCCGAGCGTTATCCAAAATGCTCGCGGCTTCGCTGGCGATTGCATCTAGGATCTGCCGGTCGAGCTTGGAAAATGCTGCCGGGCGTCGCGAATCAAGATACAAGATGCCAAGAAACACCCCGTGCTCAGCTTGGATCAGCGATTCCTTGGAATTAACGCGAGACGTAGCGTACAGAGGAATCGCGACGACGGTGCGAAGCCGCTGGGAGACGACGCTCTGAGCCGCTTGCAGATTTAGATCATCCCGGTTGAGATCTTCCGTGACGACACTGGATCGCCGCTGAATAGCGAGACGAATGGCTGTTTGACTGGGAGAGAAACTTTCGAGCGGAATCGGTACTCGTTTGCCGCTTCGGGCGAGCCGCATGCGAAGGGCTCCGGCTGGATCAGCTTCCAGTAGAAGGGCGCGCTCGGCCTCCGTCACTGCTATAGCATGGTCGAGCATCGTGCCGAGTACGGCGTCGAGAGGAAGCTGGGAATGCAACAGCATTGTCGCTTGAAGGAGGAGGTTGATCTTGCCGAGACCCCCTGGGGAGGAGTCGCCGTGGGGTATATTCTCTATTCGCGAGAGTAACTGATCGACAGTGGCACTAGAACCAGATTTGCGAAAAACAACCTGGTATGAGCCGTCAGCACCAAAAGTAATGACGTCGCCGTCTTCCAGCGGATGTTTGAGAATTTTCTTGCCATTAAGGAACAGGCCGCCGCGCTGGCCGCGGTCTTCAACGTAGTAACGGTCATCGAAGACGATCGCCGCGGCACTTCGGGAGATACGGCCGTCTGAAAGCAGGAGCTGGTTCCCGCTTCCGCCGCCGCGTCCGATGAGGAACGGAGATTGAGTGATGGGGACGGAACGAGCCGCCCCATCGGGTGCAATAATCTCCAGGACCGCTTCACCGATGGCCGTATCGTCAGGCATGAGTAATCCCCGAAGCCGCATTGGATTCTAGCACGCATGGTCGCATGCCATATGCCCCGCCAGGAATGCTCTTCCAAATCCCGCTCAAAGTGGCTGCTGCACGTCGCTGAGGATAGCAGCCCCACGCGATCAGCTACTGAAATGGAGCTGCTGATCTCGCATGTGAATCGAGTTTTTCCCACATGGATCGCTCTCAACGACAACGCAGCCGGTTACGGTATACGAGTGTTCCATCGTGGTGTTGTATTCCCTAGACTCCAACCACGCAACGTCTGCCCCGTAATGCGGTGCCCGGTGGGATAGCTCTGGTGAGAATCCCTGATCACTCTTACGAATGGACATCTCCCCGGAGAAATTGACCGCCTTTGAGAAAGGATACAGGACTAGAATCGTCCGCAATGACTTAGATCAAGACTGCACTTGTGATCGTCGGCGTTCGGCGACAATGATCACCCGAATATCTCTCGCCTTGCGAACGATGCGCAACACCAAGTCGGTACCGAGCAGCCGGCTCAGGAGGCTCCGCTTCTTGGGCCGACCCACCAGTATCTGCGTCACTTCATTGCGATGAGCAAAATCGACGATGGTCTCGGCAGGATCATGGCCTTCCAAGATCCGGCTCTCGATGTGAAGATTTCTGGCGAAGTTCAGGTGTTTTTGGATCCCCTCGATGTCTTGGGTTACCGACCGGCGCCCGCCGTGATGTGACGATACACAGACAGCGAAGCAATCCGCCCGCAGGTAGTCCGCCATTCTGCGGCCACGCCTGATGAGCATAGCGGTGGAAGGATCAGCCGTTACGTAAATCAGAATCCGATCACGGACCTCCTTCTCTTGCTTCTCTTGTCGAGGCGAGGTGGTGGAAAGCTCCCCCGCCAATTCTGGCATCTCGGTGATTTCCCTGCACTCCAGCTCATGCGCGGTCTGCCGCAGGGCAAGTTCGCGTAGGGCTGCCAAGGTCGATTCCTTGAAGAAATTCTCCATCGCCTGCTGCGCCTTTTCCGGCGCGTAGATATCGCCTCTCTTGAGCCGATTCAGCAGCGCGCCCGTGGTCGCGTCTACCATCACCACCTCGGTGGCGCACTTGACAAACCAATCGGGCACGGTTTCGCGGACGCGGACACCGGTGATGTTGAAGATGTGATCGTTCAGGCTTTCGAGATGCTGGATATTCATGTTCGTGATTACGTCGATTCCTGAATCCAGCAAGACCTGGACGTCCTCCCATCGCTTGGCACGTTCCGAACCGGGCACGTTGGTGTGCGCCAGCTCGTCCACCGCGCAAATGGCGGGATTCCGCCGGATGATCGCGTCGGCATGCATCTCTTTGAACGTTACACCACGATAATTTATTGCTTTCGGCGGGATCATTTCCAATCCGACGGTTTTGGCAATCGTGTCTTTCCGTCCGTGCGGCTCGAAGTAGCCGACAACGATGTCTTTTCCCTGCCGTTTGAGGTGCTGCGCTTCCTCCAGCATGCGAAAGGTCTTTCCCACGCCGGCGGCATAGCCGAGGAATACTCGCAGTTGGGCCCGGCGCTTGGCTTGCGGATCTCTGATGGACTCAGCGCTGGTGGGGGTAAACGACGACATCGATCCCTTCCGCGGAGCGGACTATACGTTCGATCAAGTTACTCCACAGCCGGCGCCAGGCTCCTTGCCGCATGCTGTGGCCGATAAAGATTTGCGTGATGCCTTTTTCACGCGCGAACTTCAGGATGGCATCGGCCGCATCCAGACCGCTGAGGATCTCCACCTGCGCGCCCAATTGGCGTGCATGGTTGAGATTCTGCTCCAGGACGACCCGATCTTGTTGCGAAAGGGCGGGCTGCTGCACATAGACCACATAAAATTCGCCTTGGAAGCGGTCCGCATTCCGGCGGCCGCTCTCCAGCATTTGTGCGGAGTTCGATCGCGGTGTGACACAAACGAGGATGCGTTCCTGCACACCCCAGGACGAATCCATGCCATGCGAACGCAGATAATTCTCGAGTTGGCGGTCGATGACGCTTGCGGCGACCAAGAGTGCTAGCTCCCTGAGCCGCAAGAGCTTATGTTCTTCGGATAGCCGCGTGGCGCTATCTGCAGCGGAAGCTTCGCGCGAAAGGCTATCGATGGCCGGAGCATCCACGACCACGATTTCATCCGAGCTTCGATCGAGAAAACCCCGAGGAATGATGTAGGCAGCGCGCTTGCCGGTAACGCGTTCCACTTCCTCCTGAAGTTTTTCGAGATATTGCAAGTTGACAGTGGTGACGACAGAGATCCCGGCATCGAGTAATTGCTCGACGTCCTGCCACCGATGAACGTTAGGACTGCCGGGCGGATTGTCGTAAGCAAGACCGTCAATGAGCGCAACCTGGGGATGACGGCGGATTACGGCAGGAACGTCAATGGCTTCCGCGCCCCCCTTTTTCAACATCGGAATGATTTCGAGGTTTTGCAATATGGCTTGGACTTCCGGCGGGTACTCCGGCTGCAGCGCGCAGACGACGACGTCCTCACCTCGTTCGTGGCGGCGGCGGCCCTCATCCAGCATTTGGAAGGACTTGCCTACTCCGGAGGCATAGCCGAGAAAAACCTTGAGCCGGCCGCGGCGTTTCCGAGCTTCCTCTAGTTCCACTTCCGCGAGTAGTTGGTCGGGACTTGGCCGATGCGGCGAATCAGTAGCCATTGAGAACTATTCTATCGAGGCCGCACCTACAGGGGAATGGCGCTCCTGTTCAGTGTGATGATTCGACAGCCTGCCACCAGCGGCGAACCGCGACAAAGGACCATACCGCTTCGACGATTCCAAACGGCCAAGCGCCCTGGAGAAATCCGTAGGCGGAACCCAAGGCGCAGGCGCCCGCAAATGCCAGCGTATACCAGCGGCTCCGGCGCTCCAGCGCATAAAACAGCAGCATCAAAGTGACAGCGATCAAGCCAAAAGTGGTGAGGGCTCTATTTGGAAACAGGGAAGCGCTGATCCAACGTTACATTCAACAAAAGCACATTCACGCGCGGCTCGCCGAGGAATCCCCAATCCGAACGCTCAGTGAACTGCGAGATGAGCTGCTTTACTTCATCCGCCGAAACGCCGCGCGCCTTTGCGACGCGCGTCGCTTGTGTATCGGCGTTAGCGGGGCTGATATGCGGATCGAGACCGGACGCCGAGGCCGTCACCGCGTCCTGGGGAATCGGCGCCTTCGGCGTGAACACCAACGGCGCCTTGTCATCGTTAAAGGCTTTGATCAGCTTTACGTCGTCGAGATCGCCGTGGGAATCCTTGAACTGTTCCAGGGGCACCGATGATTCATAGGGGATGTCGTTATCGACGCAGTAGTGCACGATGCGAAGCGCGATGCCGTCGAAATCAACGACCTCGTTTTTCTTGTCGTCCATTTTGGTCGTGCCGTGGAGGAGTTTCGCACTGGTAGGGCCGAGATTTGAGGCCCCGGATTGAGTAGCATCGTAGCCGCTGCCCGCAGCCGACGGCCGCGGATGAAAATACTTGGGTTTTGCGAAGGCCTGGCCGATCAGGCTCGAACCAACAACTTTGCCGTTCACAGTGACCAAGCTGCCCTTCGATTGCCTTGGGAAAATGGCCTCCGAGAGGCCGGTCATGACCACGGGATAGACGAGACCGGTAAGAACCGTGAAAACGA
The DNA here is from genome assembly GCA_003224175.1 of Acidobacteriota bacterium. Classification (GTDB taxonomy): domain Bacteria; phylum Acidobacteriota; class Terriglobia; order Acidiferrales; family UBA7541; genus Palsa-189. The sequence continues at coordinate 4,294 of QHYQ01000402.1, read as the reverse complement.
TGGTCAAGCGCAATCCGGGTCCAAGTTCTTTGAGCATGACTTACTCCTCTTACGCGAGACGCAGCGCGACCAGGATCTTGTCAATCAGCCAAATTCCTGGAAATGGCACGATGATCCCGCCGAGACCGTAGACCAGCAAATTACGGGTCAGCATCTGGCCTGCACTGACTGGCTTGTACTGCACTCCCCGCAGCGCCAAGGGGACTAATGCAATGATGATGAGGGCATTGAAAATCACTGCTGCGAGCACCGCGCTCTGAGGCGAATGCAAGCCCATGATGTTCAGCTTGTTGAGTTCAGGATAAATCGAAGCAAACATTGCCGGAATGATGGCGAAATATTTGGCGACGTCATTGGCAATGGAAAAAGTCGTCAAAGAACCGCGCGTGATCAGCAACTGCTTGCCAATAGCGAAAATTTCGATCAGCTTGGTCGGATTGCTGTCGAGGTCGACCATATTGCCGGCCTCCTTGGCCGCCATGGTTCCGGTGTTCATGGCGACGCCCACATCGGCCTGAGCTAGAGCAGGAGCGTCGTTCGTGCCGTCGCCGGTCATGGCAACCAGTCGGCCCTGGGCTTGTTCCTTGCGGATGTATTCCAGCTTGTCTTTCGGCGTGGCCTGCGCAAGAAAGTCGTCCACGCCAGCCTCTTGGGCAATCGCGGCCGCCGTCAGAGGATTGTCTCCCGTGATCATCACGGAACTGATTCCCATGGCGCGCAACGAGGCAAGTCGCTCCCGCATTCCACCCTTGACGATGTCTTTGAGGTGAACGATTCCCAGAATTTTCGAACTATTGGCAACGGCGAGAGGAGTGCCGCCATTTCGGGAGATGCGATCGGAAATTTCTGAGAGCGAGGCGGGCACGCTGCCGCCTGCGTCCTTCACAAACCGGGTGATGGCATCCGTGGCTCCCTTTCGCAGGCGGCGGCCGTCAATATCCACTCCGCTCATGCGTGTATAGGCCGAAAAGGGGATGAAGTTAGCATCGTGCTCGGCGACCTCGCGGCCCCGCAAGTTGTACATCTGCTTCGCGAGCACGACGATCGAACGCCCCTCAGGCGTTTCGTCGGCGAGGCTCGAGAGTTGCGCGGCATCGGCCAGTTCGCTTTGATTCACGCCACCGACGGTTATAAATTCGACGGCTTGCCGATTTCCCAAGGTAATCGTGCCGGTCTTGTCCAAAAGCAGCGTATTCACGTCACCCGAGGCCTCCACGGCTTTCCCGCTCATCGCCAAGACATTGTGCTGCATGACGCGGTCCATGCCTGCGATGCCAATCGCGGAAAGCAATCCGCCGATGGTGGTGGGGATCAAGCAGACGAGTAGAGAAACCAAAACGGCAACGGTGGGCGCGGTGCCGGCGCCGATGGCTTGGATTGCATACTTGGCGTAAGGCGGCAGCGTCGCCACCGCCAACAGGAAGATCAACGTCAAGCCGGCGATCAAAATATTGAGCGCGATTTCGTTGGGAGTCTTTTGACGTACGGCGCCCTCGACAAGGGCGATCATGCGGTCCAAGAATGTTTCGCCCGGATTCGACGTGATACGGATTTTGATGTGGTCCGAGAGGACCTTCGTGCCGCCGGTAACGGCGCTGCGATCTCCTCCGGATTCGCGAATGACCGGGGCGCTCTCTCCCGTGATGACGGACTCATCGACGCTGGCTATGCCCTCAATCACTTCGCCATCTCCTGGAATCAAGTAGCCCGCTTCGCAGTACACGACGTCTCCGGCGCGCAGCTTCGACGCGGGGACCATTTCAAACTTGTCGTTGGGCAAAAGCTTCCGCGCCATTGTGTCGGTCTTGGTCTTGCGCAGAGCATCGGCTTGGGCTTTCCCGCGCGCTTCCGCCATGGCTTCCGCGAAATTGGCGAAGACTACCGTGAACCACAGCCACAGCGCGATCTGGACTCCGAACAAGGCAGCGCCAGTGCCAGTCAGTGCATCCTTGACGACGAATATGGTCGTCAAAGCCGCACCCACTTCGACAACGAACATTACTGGGTTCTTGGCCACCAGCACGGGGTTGAGTTTGATGAAGGATTCCCGGATGGCACGCCTCATGATTTCGGGATCGAACAAGGGGCGCGCCCGAACACCCCGGGAGATGAGTGCCGTTGGTTGCTGCTGCTCCTTGATCTCCGGCTTGGGTTCCATCGGAGGGGCGGTGACAGTAGACATTCTAGCTCCTTATCCTCTCGCCACGCTAAAACAGCTTGCCGTTGAGCATTTGGAAGTGCTCCACAATCGGGCCTAACGAAAGCGCCGGAAAATAGGTGAGTGCTCCGACAATAATGACGGTTCCGACCAGCAGGATGACAAACAGTGAACCATTCGTCGGCAAGGTACCGCTCGTGGTGGGGACCAATTTTTTGCCGGCCAGGCTGCCGGCAATCGCCAGAGCCGGGATGATGAACAGGAATCGTCCCACCAGCATGTCCAGCCCAATGGTCAAGTTGTACCAGGGCGTGTTTGCATTGATTCCGGCAAAAGCGCTGCCGTTATTGCCAGCGCCGCTAGAGTATGCGTACAAGATTTCCGAGAAACCGTGCGCGCCCTTGTTACTCATATTCGCCGCCGCGGGCCCAGGCGAATTCCAGTAGCCATTCTTCGCAAAAGGAGCTACGGAGCTAAGCGCAGTGAAGCCGAGAATCACCAAGGAGGTCGCGAGGAGCGCGGCGTGCGCCCGACCATGAGACCGCCAATGAAGACGGCAATGACCGCATAGATCAACATGCTGTAGAGGCCCGCGCCGACGCCCCCAAAGATCACTTCGTCGGTCTGGATGTTGAAGAGAGGAACAAGCCCGCCAATCGGCGTGAAGCTGTCGTGCATGCCGATGACGGCGCCGCAGCTCGCATCCGTGGTTACGGTGGCAAACAGCGCAGTCATCGCGTTTCCGAATCGGACTTCCTTCCCCTCCATGTTGCCGCCCGGCTGGCTCCCCGTGTAAGTGCGCTCGAGGCCCGCGCTGGCCAGCATGGGATTGCCACGCTGCTCGGCCCAGTAACAGACGAAAACGCCGATCAGGAACATCGCGGCCATGGCTCCAAAGATTGCCCAGCCCTGGCGCGTGTCGCGCACCACTTTGCCGAACGTGTAGGTCAATCCGGCGCCAAGCGAAAAGATCAAGAGCATTTGAAGCAAATTCGCGAGAGGAGTGGGATTCTCGTAGGGATGAGCAGAGTTCGCGTTGAAGTATCCGCCGCCGTTGGTGCCTAGCATCTTGATCGCCAATTGCGACGCCAGTGGCCCTTGCTCAATCGTTTGGGCTGTGCCTTCCAGAGTCTGCGCGGTAACTGGACCTTTGAAGTTCTGGATGGATCCCTGCGCAACGAAGAATAGGGTCGCCAGCATACAAATGGGCAGCAGGAGATAAAGTGTGCAGCGCGTTACGTCGACCCAGAAGTTTCCGATGGTTTTCGCTGTGTGCCGCGCGAATCCGCGAATCAGGGCAACCGCGACGGCAATTCCAACTGCGGCGGAAACAAAGTTTTGCACCGCGAGAGCGGCCATCTGCGTCAGGTAGCTCACGGTCGTGTCCGGCGAATAGGATTGCCAGTTCGTATTGGTCATGAAGCTGACGGCAGTGTTGAACGCCAGGTCCGGCGTCATTGGCGTGGCGCTCTGAGGAGACTGTGGCGTGGAAAAGTGCATGGGATTCAGCGGCAGATGTCCCTGCAAGCGTTGCAGCAGGTATACGGCAAGAAAGCTGAAGATGCTGAAGGAAATCATGGAGGCCGAGTAGCCTAGCCACGATTGCTCCACATCGTCGCGAATTCCGCCGAGCCGATAAATCAGGCGCTCCAGTGGACGAACAATGGGGTGAAGAAATGTCCGCTCGCCTTCGAAGACGCGATACATGAACAGGCCCACGGGTTTGGTGATCGCGAGCACAATGCCGAAGTAAATCAATATCTGTGCAACACCGATCCAAGTCATCTCAGCACCTCAAAACTTCTCTGGCCGAAGCAGGGCATACATCAAATAAACAAACAGAGCCGCCGCAACGATTCCCGCAATGGCGTATTCCATGAAAGCCCCCTAAAGGCGCTCTGACGCCTTCGTAAATCCCCAGAGCAAAACAAAAAAGGCGATGACTACTCCCATATAAAAAATGTCCAGTAGCATAATCACCTCGCGAAAACCGGTTGCTCAGAGGCTGTCTGGGCCCTGGAATCAACAACAATAACGCGATGGCCCTCGGCACGAAGCGCGCGCGCCAACCGGCTTGCCGCTGTTGGCCACCAGCGTTTTCGCCCGCCGAGCACGACCAGGGAATTCCGCCTGAGC
>QHYQ01000401.1 GCA_003224175.1 Acidobacteriota bacterium | reverse complement strand
CTGGCAGCCAATCGTGCAGCGACGGCGGCAGCAACAAAGCCTGATTCAACTCGCAACTCCGAAATTGTTTGCCCATGCCGCCGATGTTACGAAGCTTTCCGCGACTGTCAATAGAAAGCAAACATCGCGGCCAGAAAATGCGATTTCTTGCTCCGCTAGGCGCAATCTATCTCCGACAGACTCCTAGACCAACCTCCTTTCCGAAGGTCTCCAGCGAATGAAATCGGGCTGGGCCGTTACCTCCTTGTCCTATCAGCCGCGCTCTCTTGTGCTCGCCATCAGGGCGTCCCTAGAACATGAAGCCGGCTTCCACTACGCCGCGAGTCTGTGTGCCTTTTTGACCGAGCGGGCCGAAAACGGAGCCCGGCGTGAAACTACGAGCGTCAACAACGGAAACGTCTCCACGCAGGAAGAAACCTGCCTTCTGATAGGTGGGCGTTACGGTGAACGCGAAGGCGTTGCTCCCCGCGCCGTAACTCAGCAAGTTGAGTGCGAATGGATCCGTGGCGCTGCCGGTGCTGGTTATATATTCCGGCCGGACCGCCATCGATATTCCATGCTTGAAATTGTAGTTGAGCAGAACCGCGCCGCCATTCGTGGACCCGCTCTCCGGGATTCCAATGCTTGTGTTCGCCGGCACGTGCGTGTACTGCCAATACGGGGTGATCGTCCAGCTCTCATGGCTGTAGGTATACATTATGTTGTAGATCTGGCCGTTGTTTTGTGCGAGAGGTGTTGCGGGGCTGAAATTTGGACTCGCTCTGCTCGTTCCAACATTTCCCCCGCCGACAAACGACAGCGTATTGGACGAATTGAAAGCGTAGGCTGCCGTTCCGGTGATCCAGTTGTAGACGTTGGAATAGAAGCCGTCATTCCAGCTCACCGATAAGCTAAGTTTCTTGAAGGTGTCGCTGACTTGGATCCCCCGGCTGACGGCGTTCTCCTGATTCCACAAGATGCCGCGCTCGACGTTCATGTTTTCGAAACTGAAGGTGTACTCCGCCCCAATCAGCGTCGGCAACTCGCCGATCTCTACGTTGAAATTGCCTTTGACCAGCTTCAGGTAGGCTACCGGCAGCGGCCCGTAGAACTGCGGTAGAGTATCGGTGGTCTTAATGAATGGCACCCCCAAGTCCGGTAGGTTGTAGGCACCGCCTTGCAGATAAAACTGGAACCAGCCGCTCGTCTTTTGCAGAAAGATCTGGCCGTTGCTCAGATCCCAGTGCGTCGACTTATCTCCGGGGACCCAATTGTTTTGCACCAGACCCGTGCCGCTCAGGACTCCTGTGATCGCGACCGTTCCAAACGGGCCAGCGCTAAATGTGTGAGGCGGCGCTGCCGTTTGCAGCGGCGCCGTCATCGTCGGATTCGGCAGCGGTTGCGGCGTGGAAGGCGCCGCCGCCGGCGCCTGTGCCGACGAATCCGCGGCGGGAGCCTGCGCAGGCGCCTGCTGCTGTCCCAAGGCAGGCAGGCCTAACAACACGATCAGCACGAATGTAAGAAGACCACCCCATCGCTTCTTCACAATAAAGCTCCTTTCAACACTTTTGCGTTTTCTAAACGAAGCATCGTCGCTTCGGCGGAGAATTTACGCGGCGGCTTAGAGAAAGGCCAACGCAAGTTTTCGATAGAACTAATCCAAAAGTTTTTGAATATTGCGTCGCTGTAAAACCGATCGGACTCACGCAAAAAACAAGCAGGTCGTCTTTTCTTCGCGTATCATTTCAAGTGCGCAGAGCATCTCACGCGCTGGGCCACATGACGGAACAGAGAACCGAAGCGAAAGCGGACTCGACAATCGGCTCGGCGCGAAATCCCGGGGCCAACGGCGCAGCCATTCGCACCCAACAGCTAACCCGCCATTACCACATGGGCAGTTCCCTGATCCGAGCCGTGGACGGCATCACCCTCGAAGTGCAAGCCGGCGAATTCCTCGCCCTTCTGGGCGCCTCCGGCTCCGGCAAATCGTCTTTGCTCAACTTGCTTGCCGGCCTCGATCGCCCCACTTCCGGCGCTGTCCTCGTCCTCGGGCGCGAGCTCGGCCGCATGAGTTCGTTCGAGCTGTCACGCCATCGCAATCAAACCATCGGCATTGTCTTTCAATCGTTCAACCTTCTTCCCCGCATGACCGTCATGGAAAATGTGGAACTCCCTCTGCGCCTCGCCGAGGTCCCTCGTTCCTCCCGTCCGTCGCGTGTGAAAGAAGCGCTCGAGCGCGTCGGTCTCGGTGAGCGCCTCACGCATCGCCCCGGCGAGCTCTCCGGCGGCGAACAGCAGCGTGTGGCCATCGCGCGTGCCATGGTCAATCGCCCGCGCATTCTGCTCGCCGACGAGCCCACCGGAAATCTCGATAGCAACACCGGCGAGGAAATTTTGCGCCTCATCTCCGGTATCAATCGCCCGTCCAGCGCGGAAGAGCCCACGACCGTGCTCATGGTCACTCACGAGCGCGGCTTGGCCGAGCGGTACGCCGGCCGCATCGTCACCCTCGCCGACGGGCGCATCGAACGAATCGAGCAAGCTGAGAAATAAATATGAAAATCGGCGATTTGACTGAACTGGCAACTCAAAACCTCCGCGAGGCCATCCTGCGCAATTCGCTCACGACTCTCGGCATCGCCGTGGGAGTCGCCTCGCTTGTCGCCATGCTTTCTCTTGGCGTGGGACTGCAGCAGCTGATCAACCGCCGCCTGGAACGCAACGGCCTTTTCGATACCGTTCTGGTCCGTCCTCGAACTTCCTTCAACGCCACCGGCCAGATCCGCCGCAATCGTGATTTCGGCTCCGACCGCACGAACGACCGAACCGATGACCGTAACCAGAATGACCGCAACCAAAGCGACGCCCGCCGCGATCCTGGCGACTCCGACATCGTGTCGCGCCCTCTCGACAGGGACGCACGCCAACAACTCGCCCAACTCCCGCACGTCCTCGAGGTCTATCCCGAGTTTCGCTTCACCGGTGATTTTCGTTTCGGTGAGGCCGGCCATCTGACGCAGGTCACGAGCCTCCCCGCTTCCGCCTCGACCAGCGACGGCCTCGAAGGCATGCAAGGGCATTTTTTCTCCGCGCCCGATTCCCACGAAGTTATTCTTCAGGCCGACGTCGCCGCTGATCTCGCCGATTCCCACCACCTGCAACCTGCGGATATGTTGGGCAAAGACTTGCTGCTTCGCTACGCCGGCCGCGAGCCGCTGCCTGCACCCTCGGCCAACTCACGCGCGCGTGATCGCGCCGCCAGTGCCGACGACGCTCTATCAGGCTTTTCCATCATTTCCTCCCGCATATCGCTGCGCGTTGTCGGCATCGTCGATGCCGAAACGATCGCCTCTGGGGCCAATGCTTTTGGACGTTCCGGCGCGTATGTTCCGCTCGCCGTGGCCGAAGAACTCGGGGTCGTTCAGGGCAATGACATGGGTGAAGTCGTCCGCGAATCCGCGCTCGGCGGCAACGGCCAGCATTACAGCAATCTCACGGTACGAGTCGAACGGCCCGCCGACGTCCCAGCCGTCGAAGAATCGGTGCGCACGATGGGCTACGCGCCGTTTTCGCTTCTCGACCTCACGCGCAATCTCCGCCGCCTCTTCGCCATTCTGGATTTGCTGCTGGGCATTTTCGGCAGCCTCGCGCTCGCGGTCGCATCGCTCGGCATTATCAATACGCTCGTGATGGCGATCCTCGAACGCCGCCGCGAAATCGGAGTTCTCAAGGCGCTCGGCGCCTCCGACAAAGACGTTCGCCAGCTATTTTTTGCCGAAGCCGGTGTGATGGGATTGTTGGGGGGTGTGGCGGGAGTCGGCCTGGGATGGGGCATTGGCCGTTTGATTCAGCTCGGCACGAACTACTATCTGCGCCAGCAGCAGATTCCTGCGGAAAATATCTGGACCGTGCCCGTGTGGCTGGTCGCCTCGGCGATCGCCTTCTCTCTGCTCGTCAGCCTGGGTGCTGGACTCTATCCCGCCACGCGCGCCGCGCGCCTCGACCCCGTCGAAGCGCTCCGCTACGAGTAGATCAACGCGTGAACTCCGTAGGGGCGACACAAAGTAGCCCGCCACAGAAGCGGGAAACGCTTTCCCCAAGAAAAACAGGACGGGGCATTCCGCTGAGGGTCGGAACGCCCCGCCTTCCCCTGCCTGCCTTCCGCATCAGCAGGCAAGCTTGTCACGCAACGATTTCGTCGCCGCTGCGCAGGAATTCGTATCGGTGGATTTCCGCGACGATGCCCGACCGTCCCTCTTCCTCGTCCTCGGTGCGATGAACACGTCCCAGGCAGCGCACCCGCACCGGGCCCGCCAGGGTGACCTCGTGCGGCAGCGTCAAGATAATCTCCACCGGCGAGCCATGGCTCACCTGTTTCGGCAGAACAAAGTAGACGCCTCGCGAGCTGACGTCTCGCGATTCGGTCTGCGCCTCGCCTACGGCCGACCCACTGGTCCAGCGCACGGTCATCGGTAGCTTGATTTGAAAGCGCCGGGCCAAGCGGCGCTCGGAATAGGCCACGGTATCCTCCGGACTGACATCCTTCGATTCACACTAACGTGGCGGCGCAGGAGCGCTCAATAGACCGTTTGTCTCAGTCTAAGCAGCCGGAGATTGTAGTACTGGCGTACTATGGAATTCATTCTGGCAGCAAACGGGCGCCCTTGCTCCGCGTTTATGCGGGTCCGCGCTCTGTGTCTGTGTGTCTCTGTGAACTCGGTGCCCCTGCGCCTCTGCATAATTTCTGTGTCGCAGGAGGCGCCTCGCGTTATTCCACCGCACTGCTCTTGATGATCGAAGCCCGCCGGTAAGCAGCCAAAATGTCGTCCAGCGAGAGCAAGCCCACCAGATGCCGTGCATCAGCGCGATGTACAACCGGCAGAAAAGGCGCATCCCGAATCAGGCGCAGCGCCAGATCCAGCGACTGATCCGGGTGCAGGCGAGGCAGTCTCCCGCCGGGCAGAACCTGCGATAGCTGCTGGCCGCCTTTCCCTGCCTTGACCGCATCCTGCAACGCACTCTTGTGCACGAGCGTCCATCGGCCCGTATCGTAGGAGACCAGCAGCGGATCCTCCGTCATGTCCGCAAGCCGCGAGCACGCATCCGCCACGCTATCGCTGGCTTTCAGAATGAGCCCAACCGGCTTGCGCATCGCGTTTTCTACCACCAACGTGGTCTGCTCCCGCCCTTCTTCCATCGACGGAAGATCGAGGCCCTCCTCGCGCGTCGTCAAGTCGAAGATGGCCGTCTCCTGGAAGCGCCTGCCAATGACGTAAGCGATCGCATTCGAGATGATTACCGGCAGGATGATCGAATAATTTCCGCTTACCTCCAGCACCATGAATACGGAAGTCATCGGCGCGCGCAGGAACCCGGCAAAGAGCGTGCCCATGCCCACCAGCGCATATGCGCCCAGCGGACCCGCCGCGCCGGGAAAGAACTGGTGCTGTACGGTTCCGACGGCCGCCCCCACCATGGCTCCGACAAAGAGCGCGGGCGCGAACATTCCGCCCGGCGCGCCGCTAGAAATCGAAAGAGTGGTGGCCAGCACTTTCAGCAATGCCAGCGCCACCAGAGTTCGCCAGAGAAATTGCCCGTGCATGGCTTGATCCATGTATTCGTATCCCGCGCCCATGATTTGCGGGAACTTCAGCCCGATTCCGCCAATGATCATGCCAGCCAAGGCCGGCTGCAGGTAAAGCGTCCAGTGCGGCAGCCGCCGCGTGCGCGCTCGCACCCATCGCAGCAGCTTCACGAAGATCAAGGACATGATCCCGCCAAGCACGCCCAGCGCGGCATAGGAGAACAATTCCGTGGGATGAGCCATGCTATACGGCGGAATCTGAAAAAGAGGTTGCGCGCCCAGAAACAAGCGCATTACCACCACCGCTGCCACGGCCGCCAGCACCACGGCCCCCAAAATCCCTGCGCTCCAGGTGCCGATCACCTCTTCGATCACAAACAAAACTGCGGTAATCGGCGCATTAAAAGCTGCCGCCAGCCCCGCCGCGGCGCCCACCGGAGCGATCAGGCGCCCTTTTTCCCGCGAGAGATGTAGCCGCCGCCCCAGTGCAGACGCGATTCCCGCGCCCATCTGCAGCGACGGATCTTCGGGCCCCAGCGATTGGCCGCTGCCGATGGCCAGGGCGCAGGTCAAAAATTTGCCAATGACCGTGTCGAAGGGAATATAGCCGTCATAGATGTATACGGCGGACTTCGTCTGCGTCACACCGCTGCCTTTCACGCGCGGAAAGATGCGCAGCACGATGAACGCCAGCAGCAAGCCTGCCACGGTCGGCACCAGCACGACGCGCGCCGGCCCCGGATTAATCCCGGAGCCCAACAGCCACAGCCGCGTGTAATCAATGGTAATGCGGAAACAAACCACGGCCAGCCCCGCGAAGAGCCCGATGATGACGGATAGAAGCAGAAAAAAATTGTCTTCGCGCATGGAAAGCCCGGCGCGTGCCCGTTCCAATGCCTCGAGCACGGCCGCTTTCATACGTCGCGCAAAAGTGCTGGCCGCACGGGCACCGGAAGTGCTGACCGGACTCCAATCGGGGAGATCCTCAGTCTTTACCGGGGTTCGGGCAGACCAAGGCTCAGCTTCCGGCGATCTTTCGTTAGGCCGCTGTGGCTCACTCATGTGTGGGAGGCGCGCGTTCTTGTTCCGATCCGCACGATGGCGGCATTCGTCGCGTCCGCAGGCGCGCCGCAGTTTTCCGTGGCCGTGGACTCCATCTCAAAAATAAACTCCATCAGCGGATCCAATTGCTCGATGTGTCTGGCCAGCGTTACTTCGGCCAGTTCGTCGCTGGCTGCGTCCGTGAAAGGAGTGAGATTCCGGCTCGGCTCGGGCAAGGCCATCCCGTGCTCCTTCGCGCACGATTCGATCCGCGTCACCGCCGCGTCGTAGTCGCGAATGGCGCGCCGGGCCCGCTCCATGGGATCAAGCCCAGGACGGCTCGGATCAAGCGCCACGGTTGCCTGAGCAATCGTCAGGTCCCGCATCACCTGGGCCTGCTCGGCTTCGCGCGATGCGGAGTCATTTGCCCGCGCCCCGGGCCGCCTCTTCTGCTGTGCATCTGCGCGAATGGCATTCTCCAGGTATCTGATCGCATCCCGATCGTTGCCCAGTTGGAAATCGGCCTCTCCCGCCCCGGCCATCGCTTCGTAGTTGCGGCCGTCCAGCCGCAGCGCTTGCTGGAATTGTTCGAGCGCCTGCTGCGGCTGGCCTGCCTGCAGCATCAGTTGCCCGACCTGCGCGTGCAGTGCCGGGTCGGGAGGTATTGCCGTTGCCATTTCCAAAAGAACTGCTTTCGACTCGGTCTTCTCCTCGCGGTCCGCTAAATAGTGGTAGAGCTCCTGGCGCGCATCCATCCGCTAGCGCAAAACGTCTCCGGCGTCTTGATCCCAGACTCCCAAAATCGCCCCATTGTAATAGCGCTTCGCCTCCGCTTCGTTGCCCATGCGTGCCGCCAGGCGCGCTAATTCCAAGTTCACGGGACTGTTTCCCGGCGCCCGGTCCCACATGTCCAGCAGATAGGATCGTGCCTCGTCGCTATTGCCGGTGGCAATCAGAGCTCGTACGAAGTCGAGTTCGTATTGCTGCTGCTCGTCGGGTGAAAGCTCACGCTGTGCATACACCAAAGTGGCGCGAAAATCGGATAACGACGCCGCCGCGCGGCCCGCTTTCAGCTCCGCGTTGCCGCGATCGAACCAGGACCGCGCCAGTTCCGCCCGCCGGGCGTGATAGAGCCGCGCCGCGAATCCCGTGATGCCGAAGGCAATCACCAGCCCGAGGACGCAAAGCAGCAAAATCGTTTCACGCGAATGCAGCCAGTAACGGCGCGGCCGGATGCTGCAACGGCACACGATCTGCCCCAGGGGACCCTG
>QHYQ01000273.1 GCA_003224175.1 Acidobacteriota bacterium | reverse complement strand
CTCCGTGGAGAGGCGGACCCTTCGTCAAGGTCAGCTGTCCAGCCATTCCGGGCACTCTTCTGGAGAGCGAACTTTTCGGCTACGAGAGAGGCGCTTTCACCGGCGCCTACGGCGTCAAGCCAGGTCGCGTGGAGCTGGCCCACGGCGGCACGCTCTTTCTGGACGAGATCGGTGAGCTAGACCCTTCCCTACAAGCGAAACTACTCCAGCTGCTTCAGGATGGCGAGTTCAGTCGGATTGGCGCTTCTGACGACAGAAGAATCGACGTCCGCTTTGTTTGCGCTACCAATCGCTCTCTCGAACGGGAGATAGAGTCTGGCCATTTTCGTGAAGATCTTTTCTACCGGATCAACGTCCTAGCGATTCAACTACCGCCCCTGCGGGATCGAAGAGACGATATTCCAACCTTGGTTGATTACTTCTTGGATACCTATAGCCGGCAGCTGGAACGTCCTGTCCCCGCTCTGTCGACGCACCTTTTGGCGGACCTCGCAAGATACTCCTGGCCTGGAAACATTCGGGAGCTTGAGAACTTCATGAAGAGCTACGTCATCTTTGGGTCGGAAGAAGATCTGCGTGCCGCGATGCAACCCTGTCAAGAGGATTTTCTTGATCTTGAGATTCCCTCCAACGGGGTGATATCCCTGAAAAAGGTTGTCCGCGCAGCCACCCGGCAGCTCGAGCGAAAGGCGATTCTCAGAGCGCTTGAGACACATCAGTGGAACCGACGAAGCGCCGCTCGTGCCTTGAGTATTAGTTACGCGGGGCTTCTTTGCAAAATGAGAGAGGCGGGTATGCCTCCGACTAGAGGACCAAGAGCTTGCCTCGACGTCGGCGTGCAAGGCGCGAGCTGAACTAGATTCCGATGGTTTCCGTACGACGAAGGTGTCAGGGCAATGCAAATTTCTCAGAACATCGCGTTGACTATCCTAGCGCTTGCGACCGTGTTTGCTCCGGCATGGGCAGATGACCGGGGAACCAAGCCCGCGCCTCGCCAACTAGCGGTGAAGGCGGCCCCGGAAAAGCCGGAGAGTCCGAAAAGACCGCTGGAACCCCCTTCCGTTTTGATCGAGCAAGTGCAGGCAACCGATGTCGATCAACATGTCCAAGTGCGCATCACGGGCAGCGGTGTTCTTTCCTGCACCCCGTCTCCTCTGGGTCACCCAGATCGTTTGGTCTTGGATTGCGCAGGGGCCCGCTTGCAGAGCCAACAGGGATCGATCCATGTTGACCTAGGTCCAGTTCGTTCTGTTCACGTCGGTCAATTCAGGGCCGATGTGGTCAGAGTGGTCATCGACCTCGTCGAACAGTCACCTTACACAATTCGCGCTGACGGAAACACAGTCACCGCCGTGTTTAACTCGACGCGTCAGCAACCTTCGAGCTTGGAGTCCACCAGCACGGAAGTAGAACCTGCTACCCACATAGCTGCAGGAGTGGGCGAACAGGCTTTGAGGGATGCTCCGGCGGTCACCGACAGCTTGCCAAGGTCTTTGGAAGCTACCTCACCACCTCTTGCCCGTGGTGAGGCGTCTCTGGTAGATCAGTCGGCATCGGCACCACTCGTTCCTCCTTCACCCCCCGTGGCGTCGAGCGATCTACCGAAGGTCCAAGAAACCGCATCAGGGGCGAGCACCCCAGCCGAGAAGCTCGACTCGGCTCTTGCTGATCAGGACTATGTCATCGGCCCTCAAGATGTGCTCGCCATTAACGTTTGGCACGAACCAGAACTTTCCCAGTCCGTTCCTGTGCGGCCTGACGGGAAAATTTCGTTGCCACTGCTTGGCGATTTGAAAGCTAGCGGCCTCACTCCCCGCTTGCTCCAGAACCTCCTGGCCAAGGAGTTGGAGGCTTACATCCGTAAACCGCAGGTCACCGTGATCGTCCGAGAGATCAACAGCCAAAAGTTTTACGTCATCGGTGAAGTGGGACGGCCTGGCGAGTTTCCGCTGGCGGCCAGTATGACCGTGCTCGATGCGCTGGCCCAGGCTGGAGGGTTCCGGGACTTCGCCAAGGTACAAAAGATTTATTTACTTCGGTTGATGCCCGACGGCTCTCGCAAGCGCCTCCCCTTTGATTACAAAGCAGCGGTGAATGGGAAGAACTCGTATCACGATATCGAACTTCAGAGTGGTGACACTCTGGTTGTGCCCTAGTCGAGGTTGAAAAGACAGGTGAAGGACAGAAGCCTCCAAATCGAACATCGCAAAGCGGCTAAATCTCTGTCGGCCGCCGCCGCGGCGCGAGCGGCACGCTGGCAGTTTGTCCTGCTGTGGGCGATCGCCACGTGGCTCATCTTACCTCTCCTGGAAGCTCCACTCCGCGCCTCAGATTCACCGGGCAGTTCCCATGTAACCTCGGTTCAGGTCCTAGGAGTCCGCTCTTCTTCCGAGGCTGACTACAGTCGGGTGATCATCGATCTGTCGGCTGACGTCCGATGCAAGGTCGGGCATCTGTCTAATCCAGAGCGCGTGTACTTAGATCTGTCGCACGCTGAGATCAGCCCCAGACTCGCCAACCGGCGGATCGCTCTGAAGGACGGACTGGTTGAGCAGATTCGAATGGGGACCGACCAAGGCTCGGTGACGCGAATCGTACTCGATTTACGCACGTCAGTTCGGTTCCGGGTATCGAAGCTTGTCGACCCGGAACGGATGGTCGTCGAATTGAGTCGACCGCCCGATGGAGCGGCGCCGGTGGAGCCCATCCCAGGTGGGACGGTCGTCCGAGGAGCGCCTCGGCAGATTCCAGGAAGCGAAAGGCCGACTTCCACAAGTGCGTCGCCTCAGGACACTCAATCTTCGGGCACGGGAGGGTCACGCGCTCCAACTACACCGGGGCCACACACTTACGGAGACGCGGAGAAAGTCGGGCTGAACTACGCGGGTACCTCCCCTCCTCGCAACGTCCTTCTGCTCGGACTCAGCGCTGGGAGCAGCTACGACGACAACATCTTTGGCAACAACCAGCATCGCGTTGGCGATGTGGACTTTCTGTTTGGCCCGAGCCTCAGCCTGCACCGCGACGGAAGGCTCCTCCGCTTGGCGCTAAGCTATCAGCCATATTTTCAAATTTACCGGAAGGCATCCGAACCAAATGCAGTAAGCCAGACCCTCGCACTCGACGCGACCTATCAAGCGACTTCACGCCTCTCATTTCGCGCCCGCGGGACGGCATACTATACGACGGGCCTCTTCGAACCGGGTCAGAACGGAGAGTTTGTTCCCGGCCTAGGTTCCCCTTCCAGCTTGAATAACACACTGTTCACGCCGACCGTGCGGCAACTTACATGGAGCTCGCGAATCGATGCCAGCTATCAGGCTAGGGCGCATGACTCGGTTGGCCTGTTTGTGGGTGACTCCCGACTCGATTTCACACAGCAAGTTTCCAGCGCGGGGAACCTGCAAAACACTGACGAGAGACAAGCCGGCCTGCTCTATGAACATCGGCTTAGCCCTCACACCACTGTAGGGACCAACTATTTGTTCGAAGAGATTCGTTTCGGGTTGGACTCGCGAACCCTGGTGCACAGCGCCTTCCTTTCCTATGCGCAGCAAGTTTCTTCCAGCGTGACGCTGAGTGTTTTTGGCGGGCCGCAGTATTCGCGCCTGCACGAGGTCGTCATCTTCCCGTTTGGCCCCTTCACGTTCCAGGTTCCTATCTTTCAAGCGGGCTGGAATTGGGCCATCGGCGGCACGCTAACAAAGCGGTTGGACAAAACTGTGTTTCAGTTGAACGCACAGCGCCAAGTCTCCGACGGCGGGGGATTCGTTGGTACCGTCGTTGGGTTCTCTGCAGGGGCAAGCATGAGGCGCCGCGTGTTGGGTTGGGATGCCATTTGGAGCGGAGCTTACGCGAAGAACAGCAGCCTCGCGTCGGGGCTCTCTGCCAGTGAGTTTCAAAGCGAGACAGCGGGATTTGGCCTGTCGCGGTCGCTAGCCGAAAGACTCAGTTTCCGCGTAGGGTATGACTTCCTCCACCAACGCGGTACGGGACAATCCCCACTGTTCGCAAGCTTTGACCGCGACCTCTGGTCTGCCCAGCTTTCCTACCAGTTTCAGCAGATAAGGTTGGGGCGGTAACCACGATGGAAGATACGTTCGAAGGAAACCCGGTACGCTGGCAGGACTACTGGGCGATGATGGTGCGGCGACGCTGGTGGTTGATGGGGCCACTATTTTTGTGTGGCTTTGTGGCCTTCGGCGTTGCGCACATCTGGCCGGAGCAATATCGCTCGGAGGCTTTGATCTTGGTCGAGCAGCAGAAGGTGCCGGAACTCTACGTTACGCCCAACGTGGTATCTGATCTCCAAGACCGTTTGCAAGGCATGACCCAGCAGATCATGAGCCACACAAGACTCCAGCAGCTGATCGCCCAGTTTGGTCTCTATCCCACGCTGCGCCAGCGCATGACCGGTGATGAGCTGGTCGACAAGATGCGGGCAGACATCCGCATCGAACTGGTGCAAGCGCCTAGGCGCCAAGATGAACTCACCGCCTTTCATATCTATTTCTCGTATAGCAGCGCGCAAATTGCTCAGCAAATCACGAATGCGCTGACGTCGCTGTTCATTGACGAAAATCTCCAAGCTCGCGGCGAGCAGTCCGTCAGTACGACCAGCTTCCTCGAAAACCAACTGGAGGAGGCGCGCCAGGACCTCGCGCAGCAAGAGCAACGCTTGCGCGAATACAAGATCCGCTTCATTGGCGAGCTCCCCGAACAGGGTCCGAGCATGCTTCAGATGCTCGGGAGTCTGCAGGCTCAGCTGGACGCCAATACGGCGGCCATCGAGCGCGCCGAACAACAGAGGATTTATCTGGAATCTATGCGCAGCGAGTACCAGGCGATGCAAGAGTCTTTGGGAAGCGCCGACGGGAACGTGGCGGCGTCTCCGGTGGCCGTTGCGGACACGGCAATCCGTGACCTTCGGAAACAACTCACCGAGCTTGAGGCGAAATATACGTCCCGGCACCCCGATGTCGACAAGCTCAAGGATCAAATCGCCGGTTGGGAAGAGTCACGGAAACAGTTGGAGCAGAAACCAGACAGCGGCCCGCCGGCGGACGTTTCTCCAGGCACCGCCTCTCCACCCCAATCCGTGGCTCTGGCAGAAGTGGATGGTCAGCTCAAAGTCACAAAGCTCGGAATTGAGAATTATCAGCAGGAAGCGAAGAAGTTGCGTGCACGAATGGACGACTTGGAGCATCGGCTGAATCTGACGCCGTTGCGGGAACAGCAGCTAGCCGAGGTCACGCGCAATTACGACAATTCCCGACAGAACTATCAGTCTCTGTTGCAGAAGAAATTGCAGTCCACGCTGGCGACGAATCTCGAGAAGAGGCAGCAAGGCGAGCAGTTCCGCATCATCGATCCCCCGAATCTCCCACTCAAACCGTCTGAGCCGAATCGACTCCAGATCATCACCATCGGATGGGCCTTGGGGCTGGGGGTGGGCCTAGGCCTGACGGTCTTGCTAGCGATGATTGACGAGACCATTCACAACGAGCGCAACCTCCTCGAGTTCGTTCAGGCGCCCGTTCTGGTGCATGTCCCGGTTATCCGCTCCCGCTGGGAGCGAATACGCAGGCGGGTATACCAAGTCTGCGAGGCCACTGCGGCAGTGCTTCTCCTGGCGGCGTCGGTGGGAATCGGAATTTACACGTATCTGGTGGGCTGAGCATGTACAACGCCTTCTTCCAATTGACGCGCTCTCCCTTCGAGGTCAGCCCGGATCCTTCTTTGTTCTACGCGACTGCCCAGCACCAAGAGGCGTTGGCAGGGCTGTATTACGGGATCAGGACGGGGAAGGGTTTCATGGTTTTGACCGGAGAGGTCGGAACGGGGAAGACTCTGGTCCTGAGGTGTCTACAGGAACTGCTGGACAAGAACCGTGTCGCTTACGCTTACGTGTTTAATCCCCGCCTCTCGAGCCAGCAGTTCCTTGCTTACGTGGCTGAGGACTTGGGGTTGTCTCCACATCCTACCGCCAAGAGTGACCTTTTGATCGGGCTCAGTCGGCTGCTGATCGAGCGCCATCAGCATGGGGTTGCGACCGTGCTGGTGGTTGAGGAAGCGCAGCACCTCACCCCCATTGTGCTCGAAGAGATCCGGCTGCTCACAAACCTCGAAACTACCCGGGGCAAACTGCTGCAAATCCTGTTGGCAGGGCAACCAGAGCTAGAGGCAAAACTGGACTCACCCGCCTTGAGGCAATTGAAACAGCGGGTCACACTCTGGTTCCGGTTGCGCCTGCTTACGGAGCAGGAGACTTCGGATTATGTGCGGTGTCGCTTGAGACTCGCCGGTGACAAGAGCGGCCAAATTTTTAGTCCCGCGAGCCACGAGTGGGTCTATCGCTATTCACAAGGGACTCCTCGGTTGATCAACACCCTGTGCGACAACGCCATGATGAGCGCCTTTGCCCTCCGCAAGGGCCAGGTCACGCCCGAGCTAATCGAGGAAGCCGCCTTAGACCTGGGTATGAAGCGAGCAAGCGCGAACGGACGCTCCGTTGCCTCGGGCGTTCGCTGGCAAGTCGGCGGGGACGCACACGAGGAGGAAGGGGCCGGTTTCGCTGCCGTTCTTGAAGCTAGAGATCCGGGCTCTCACGGCTACCGAGAGCCGGATTCTGCCGCGAAAGAAGACAACGAATGAGTCGAATATTTCAAGCGATGCGCGAGTCCGAGAAGGCGAGTGGGAAAGAGGCGCCGAATCCACCCACGAGTAACGGCGGACAGTTGCCGGACCTGATGGCCTCCCTCGAATCTTGGTCGGCAGGCCTCGAAGGCCCGAGCGCAGGGACACTTCAGTCGGCTCCTCGAACGAGCGCGCAGGTTGGTCCGAGCGCGGGATTCCTCGGGGCTCTCGGCGACGAAAATCCCCAGAGGATTGTTGAGCAACCTGTTGAGCCAGGGGAGCAGTGGCGGGAATTGGCCGCGCGAATCCAGTTGCGGCCGGAGATCGTGGAGCGTGCGGAGCAGGTTATTTGCCAGCCTCGAGCGGAGGAACGCGTTCTGAGCTCTGGGCGGTTCCCGGCCTCAGCGCAAGAGAGTTTCAGGGTTTTGTGCCAACGGCTCCTGCAAGTTCGGAAACAACGACGATTGCAGAGCCTCCTCATCACCAGCCCGGTGGTGCACGAGGGAAAGACCGTCACTGCAATCAACCTCGCTGCCACGCTTGCGCGCAGTTCGCCGACAGTCCTTCTCGTAGACGCCGATCTCCGCCACCCAAGGCTCCCTATCCTCGGGATAGCTCCCGGCAGCGGACTTGCTGACTATCTTGCGGGTCGGATTGAACTCACGAAGGCTATTCGCCGAGTGGACCTTGGTTTCTATTATTTGGCTGCGGGGTTTGCGTCCACAAATCCCTCTGAACTGCTGCAGAAACCCGCCCTCCAGGAATTCATCAACCAAGCCGCCGCAGCGTTTGATTGGGTCATTTTCGACTCCCCCTCGATCAACCTTTTCGCGGACCCGCGACACTTGGCGATGCTGGTCGATGGGGTGCTGCTAGTGATTCGCGAGAATATGACGCCAAGGGAATTAGCAGAAAAAAGCTTGGTCGCGCTCGAAAAAGCCTTCGTCGTCGGGCTGGTGCTCAACGCCAGCACTGGTTCTCCTTACGCTCATTACGCTCTGTCAGAGCGGTCGCGAGCGGTAGAAAAGGACGAGACGGCCGCGGCACCGAAGCAATCGAAAGAAAAACT
>QHYQ01000272.1 GCA_003224175.1 Acidobacteriota bacterium | reverse complement strand
TTTATCCGTGCCGCTGATGAGCCGCGGGCGCCTGGTGGGTGTCATCAATCTGCAGAACCGCAAGCCGCACCAGTACAGCAAGCGCGAGATCAGCATGATCTCTACGGTGGGTACGCTGGCGGGTGCGGAGATCGAAATGGCCCGGCTACAAGACGAAGAGCGCAGGCGCATCGGGCGCGAAGTTCACGACACGCTGGGACAAGAGCTTACCGCGGCCAAGCTCTATCTGCGGCGCGTTCCGGAAAACTCCTACGCCGACGCGCATTGGTCATCGTTTGTGAAGGAGGCGGCCGAGGCCGTGGACCGGGCTTTGCAGCAAGTGCGCAGCCTCTCTTATCTGCTGCATCCGCCGTTTGCCGAAGATATGGGCCTGCTCACCGCGCTGCGCTATTACGTGGAAGGCGTGATCCAGCGCACGGGGATCCAGATAACCATGAAGCTGCCCAAAGAAATGTCGCCGCTGCCCTTCGAGTTGGAGGCGGCGATTTTCCGGGTGGTGCAGGAGTCGCTGACCAACGTCTACCGGCACTCCGACAGCAAAACGGCGGAGCTGGAAGTCACGCGCAATTCGCAGAAGGTACACGTGAAGGTACGGGACTACGGCAATGGGCATGCGCCTGCAAAGCACTTGGAAAAGCCGGGCGTGGGCATCAGCGGAATGCGGGAACGCGTGCGCGGGCTGGGCGGCGAGTTCCGGATTTATGACGCGGGGCCGGGCACGGCCGTTGAAGTGGAGCTGCCAATTGCGGGAACAGCGCCCAAGGCGCACGCCGAAAGAAAATAACCGCAAGTCGCCACAGCCGCTAAATTGTGTCGCACTTACCGCCCCCTGAAACAGTTGCGACGGCCCCGCGTGTCCCTCTCACTGCGGTTTGAGCGTCGGATATTTAATGCCGAGCTGTTCCAGATAGGTCTTGTATTTGGAGGAATCGTAGTAGAACTTGCGAAGCTGAGGCGTAAATTTTTCCATCGTTCCTTTGTTCATCTCGATCATCGGCTGATCTTCAGGGGAGAGGAAGGATTGGTAACGCACGTCTTTGGTTTGCACATTCCGGAAGTAATCCCAGGCCTGCCGCACTAACTCCGGCCGGAGAAGAATGTCGAGAGCCGTTGTCGCTTGCGCTTTAGCCCCTGCCGTGGAGCCCTTATGGGCGATGGGCGTGGCCATGGCCACGGCGTTGGGCCAACTGTGACCTGGAAGATTGGGAATATTCGCCGGGTAGCGCATGTAAACCATGGGAACATTCCAGGAAATGTCGCCCACGTCATCGGAGGTTCCGCCCATCGCTTCTTTGACGGGCTCTTTCAGTGGATCCACCTGGTCCTTGAGACCTTCCACCTTTGCGCCGATCTCTTTTTGCAGGGCCTTGGCAAGAGTCTGGTCGTCACCCGACCACCGGGGCATGCCGATGTCTTCGATGTTCTTCTGCTGAACCTCGGCAATGATTTTATTGTAGTGCTGCGGCCAGGCGGAGCCGACGAGCTTGTGGTCCACGGTCGTCTCGGTCATCTTCGCGGCGGCGTCGGCCATGGTGTTGCCAAGTTCGTAGAGCTCCCGGATATGGGGATAATCGAGCTCCCGGAAGAAGTACCAAACACCAGCCTCAGGAGGAACGACGTTGGGCTGATCGCCGCCGTTGTTAATAACGCGATGCGATCGTTGCGCGAGGCGCAGGTGCTCCCGCCGAAAATTCCAGCCGATGTCCATGAGCTCGGCAGCGTCTAGGGCGCTGCGGCCCTCCCAGGGTGCCAGGGCGGCGTGCGCCGCCTTGCCGTGAAAGAAATACTGCACCGAAACGAGGCCCGTTTTCGTCCCGTCACCGATTCCGTAAGAGGTGGCGAACTGCTCGGCGACGTGGACTCCCAGGACCACGTCCACATCGCGGAAATATCCGGAGCGAACGTAAAAGGCTTTCGTGCCCACGAGTTCTTCGGCGACACCGGGAAAAATCTTGAGCGTGCCGGCGAGGCTGTGTTCCTCCATGAGCTTCTTGAGCACCAGCGCGGCCGTTACGTTAACGGCCATGCCCGAATTGTGGCCTTCTCCATGTCCGGGCGCGCCTTCCACCAGGGGCGCATGGTAAGCAACCCCGGGCTTCTGCGAAGCGCGAGGAATGCAATCGATGTCCGTGATGAAGGCAATCACCGGCTTGCCGGTGCCGTAAGTGGCCACCCAGGCCGTAGGTATGGCGGCAATACCCCGCTCGACGTGAAATCCGTTTTTCTCCAGGATGCCCGTGACGTAGCGGGACGTTTCCACCTCCTGGAAGCCGAGCTCGCTGAAGCTGAAGATTTCGTCCACCATCTGCTGGGTGAGGACCTGCAGCTTGTCCACCTCGGCCACCGCTTCTTTCTTGAGCATGCCGAGCGCTGCGGGCGGCTGCTGCGCGCGCATGGCCGTAGCCGGGATAACCGCCAGGAGGAATCCCGCGGAGAGGACGAATTTTTTCATGCCGCTCCTCCAACTTTACGGGCGCAAGTTTTCCGCCCTGAATTTTGCCCGAAGTTCGAGGGATGTTACTCCCCTTCATCGTCAAATTTAAACAGCAAAGCTCATCCGGTCTCTGAAGGGAAAACGGCGAGCGAATCCGCTAAAGGGTCATGTGCAGGACGGCGGCGCTGGCCGGGCAGGCGCTTTGGAATTCCACCGAAGCACGCACCGGGGCGGGAACCGCGTCGCGCTGGATCAGGTGAAATCCGAGGCGCTCGAAAAACGGCGCGGCGGTGGTGGTGAAGAGGACGAGTTCACAGAGGCCATCGCGGCGGGCTTGCTGCACTGCCTTTTCCACGAGCCGGCGGCCAAATCCGTGGCGGCGCTCATGTGGCTCGAGAGCTACCGATCTCAGCAGGCCGTACTTTGCGTAGCGCTCGATGGCGGCGCAGCCGACGATGCGATCCTCGCGGCAAAGTACGAAAAAATTGTCGTGGCCGGTCAAGCCTTCGAGTGGAAGTGCCGCGTCCGTCAGAAGCTGCGTTATGCGCGCGTAGTCCGCGGCCTCGGCTTTGCGTACGGTTATTGCTTCAATCATGTTCGGCCTCGGCTCCGGCGGGAATTTCTTGCGAGGCACGCGCGCCCATCGGCGGAGCCAGCCAGCGAAAGAGCAGGACCGCGGCGGTGGCGCCCAGGAATTGCGAGCCAATGAAGTAGGGTGCATCGGCAGGACGAATGCCAGAAAACGTGTTGCTCAGCGATCGCGCGAGGGTACCGGCGGGATTGGCGAACGAGGTGGACGCCGTGAACCAGTACGCCGCGGTGATATAGGCTCCAACGGCGAACGGAACGAGGTTGGCGCGGGCGGACGTTCCCCAAATCACGGCGAGTAGCCCGAACGTGGCGATGAATTCGCTGAACGCTTGCGCTGAGCCCGCGCGGGCGTGCCGCGAAAGCGAGATCAACGGAAGGCTGAACATCATATGCGCCGCCAATGTTCCGGCGACGCCGCCCACAATCTGAGCGGCAATGTACGCGCCAGCCTGCAGTACGCGAAGCTGCCCTTCGAGCGCCGCCGCGAAACTCACCGCAGGGTTGAAGTGCGCTCCGGAGATCGGCGCGAATGCCAGGATCAGAGTCACGAGTGCGGCGCCAGTGGCAATGGTATTGGCCAAAAGCGCGATCGCCGCGTTTCCTCCGGCCAGCCGTTCGGCCATGATTCCGGAGCCGACCACCGCCGCAACGAGAAAGGCAGTGCCCGTGAACTCCGCGGTCACGCGGCGAGCGAGAACCTTCGCTGAAAGCATCGTTAGCGCCTTCCGATGTCGTCGATGTTTTTCTGGATTGCGAGCTCGTCGAGACTCGACAGCGACAAGCAGAGAAATAAACCAATTCTGCGATCCAGAATCATGAAAGCATCGCGGAATGCTTTCTCGACGTCTTCCGGCGAGCCGTAAGCTGCGGCGGGATCGGGAACGCCCCAGTGTGCGGTCATGGGCTGGCCCGGCCATATGGGGCACACTTCCTTGGCAGCCTTGTCACACACGGTAAAGACGAAATCCAGCTTTGGCGCTCCCGGCTTTGCGAACTCGTACCAATTTTTGCTGCGCAAGCCGTTTATGGGCAGGCGAGCTTGTTCCATCAGCTTGAGCGCCTCAGGCCGCACAAAACCCGAAGGAACGCTGCCGGCGCTGTACGCTTTGAAATTGGGCGCACCTCTGTGATTGAGAATCGCCTCGGCCATGATGGAGCGAGCCGAATTGCCAGTACATAGGAAGAGAACGTTATAGCGCCGATCCATTATCGTGCGTTCTGCGCGTCTGCGGGAGCGCAACACGTGGGAGCACAGCAGGCCGATGCTTCCGCCGGTTTCTCCGGCAGATGGTCCTCGAGAACCACGAAGGCCTCCCATTCGTTTCCGTCGGGATCGCGCGCCCAGGTTTTATCCTGCACGGCATAGCAACATTCCGTCTTCATTTCATCGCGCGTGTCGAGCCCTGCCCTCTTCCAGCGCTCGCGCAGGGCCAGCACTTCTTCGGTGGAGCTCACCTGGATGCCCAGATGGGAGAGCGTGGCGGGCCCGCTTGCGTTCGATTCGCCGGCGGGCGATTCGTTCAATGCGAAGTTGAGCGGAGGCTGGGCGAGATCGAATTTGGCGTAGGCCCGGCGCACTTTCACGGGTTCAATGCCGAAGAGCTTGCGATAGAAATCGAGGCTGCGGGCGAGATTTTTCACGTGGATGGCCACATGGGCTTTGGCGGCGGCTGTTTTGGTTTCGGTCATGTTTTCTCCTCCACATATATGCGCTAGCGTATGTATGAAGTATGCGCCAGCGGCATTGCATATGTCAAGGCATATATGTTAGATTTTGTCTATGCGCGCCGCAAGCACGACCGCTCCGCTCGATCTGCTCTTCCGCGCCTTGGCCGATCCCACGCGCCTGCGCCTGCTGAACTTGATTGCCGACCGCGAGATTTGCGTCTGTTACCTGGTGGAGATTCTGCGCATGAGCCAGCCGAAAGTGTCCCGGCATCTTGCGTACTTACGCCGGGCCGGCATGGTGGCCTCGCGCCGCGAAGGAAAGTGGGTGCATTACCGCCTGCGAACGCCCGACGACGAGGCAGCCGCGGCGATCCTGCGCGAGGCGCTGAGGCACCTGCGCCAGATACCCGCGATGCGTCGTGACGTCTCGCGGCTGACTTCCGCTTGCTGCACGCCACAAAGATTCGAAGTGCCCGCCGCCGCGCCGCAGCCGCACGAACTCGTCGTGCCGCGATCGTAGGCAGGACTTCTCCCAACATAGCAATGGTTCGGCGGGGGCTGAAACCAGGCCGCTTGCGCGTGCGTCACTAGGATAACGACGCGCGTGTTTGGCCGTTTTGCAATTGACAGAGAGCAAATAAAGATGCGAGATTCTTTCGCCCTACTGGGAGGTCTGAATCCATGAGAAAACTGCTGGCTTTTGCGGGCGCCGCTACTTCCCTGCTGCTGCTCTCGGCTCCGGTCTTTGCGCACCACGGATTTGCGGGCCGCTATGACGAAGACCACCCCGTCACGGTGACCGGAACGGTGGTGGAGCTGCAGTTTATGAATCCGCACTCGTTCATCATTTTCGAAACGAAGGACGCCGGCGGCAAGAGCCTGCGCTGGCAGGCTGAACTCGGATCGGCGAACCTGCTGGCCCGCGAGGGCTGGACGCGCGCCACGCTCAAGGCCGGGGACCACATCACCATCCTCGGTCCGCAAAACAAGAACGGCTCGGCCGACCTGAATCTCTCGCACGAGAGCAAGATCACCCTCGCCGAAAGCGGCAAGGTGATTCATAACAGCATCAAGGCCGAGCAGGGTCAAGGTGGCCAGGGCGCGGGCGCAGCGGCGCCGCCGGCGGCGAATTAACGCAAATGATCGATCCGAAACGCAATCTGGTGCTGGCCGCAGTGCTGGCGGCGAGTTTGGGCGCCGCGAGCTCGAGTTTCGCGCAGGCGCAGCACAAAATGCAGCTCAAGGTCGAGCCGCCCAAGGCCGTGGTTACGCCGACGGGCGCCTGGCAGCCGAAGTCGATTGCCTACATCAAGGCGTCGAACACCAACAAGGACGACCAATTTGGCGGCGCCGTCGCTCTCAGCGGCGATGGCAATACACTGGCGGTGGGAGCCGTGAACGAAGACGGCGCCGGCAAAGGCGTAAATCCCGTAACCAAGGGCAAGGAAACGGTCACAAATTCCGGCGCGGTTTACATCTATACGCGCACGGCCGCGGGCTGGAAGCAACAGGCCTATCTGAAAGCTTCCAACGCCGGCGAAGGCTACCAGTTCGGCAACGCCTTATCGCTGACCAATGACGGCAACCTGCTGGCCGTGGGCTCGATTGGGGAAGCGAGTTCGGCCGTCGGCGTTAACAGCAATCAAAACGATACTTCCATGCCGGGCGCCGGCGCCGTATATATTTTTGTGCGCGAGGGCGCGAATTGGTCGCAGCAGGCTTACGTGAAATCGTCGAATACCGGCGGTCCCGTGGTGGGCTATCAGTTCGGCTACTCCGTTTCGCTGAGCAGCGACGGCAGCACGCTGGCAGTAGGCCAGACCAGCGATCCCAGCAACGCCACCGGCATCAACGGCGACCAGAAAAATACTGCGGCTCCCGATTCGGGAGCCGTTTTCGTGTTCGCGCACAATGCCAACTCCTGGTCGCAGCAGGCTTACGTCAAGCCCTGGAACACGACGCAGCGCGGCGTGCTCTTCGGCTACTCCGTGGGCCTGAGCGGCAATGGCGACACCATGGGCGTGGGTACCTATGACGAAGATCGCGGGCGCGGCGCGGTCTACGTGTTTACGCGCAAGAACGGAAACTGGGCGCAGCAGATGCGCCTGACGGCCTCGAATGCCGAGCCCGGCGATTCGCTGGGCTGCGCGATCGGCATCAGCGACGACGGCAACACCATCGTCGCGGGCGCTTTCGATGAAGACGCCATCCTGCCGGGGATTCAGCCTCCCGATGCCGGCGCGAACGATGCAGCCGATGATACTTCCTCGGGCGCGGCCTACGTTTTTGTGCGCAAGGACGGCAAGTGGTCGCAGCAGGCTTACGTGAAGGCCTTCAATACGCGCGAAAACGACCAATTCGGCTGGGCGATGGCCATCAGCCGCGACGGCAATACCATTGCCATCGGCTCGCACCTGGAAGACAGCGGCGCCAAGGGCATCAACGGCGATATGAAGGACACCACTGCGGAGGATTCCGGCGCCGTTTACGTCTATACGCGCAGCGGCGATAAGTGGAATCCGGCCGCGTACGTGAAAGCTTCCAACACCAAGCCGGCGGCGGAATTCGGCATCGCCGTGGCGCTCAACGCGGACGGCAAAATGCTGGCCGTCGGTGCCACGAAGGAAAATAGCGCGGCCAAAGGCGTGAACGGCAATCAGAAGGACGTTTCCATGGTGAATGCCGGCGCCGCGTATGTCTATTCCGACGCCGCAGAGTCGGCTACTTCTTCACGGAAATAAGGGCGCCCACCCATCTCCTCGCTCTGAGCTACAAGGTTCCGCTCTCTGCGCTACAATTCAGCGCGTGATGTACCTACGCCGGAGCGTCGATTGACGTCCATCAAAACGGAGGGAGCGATTGGCAGCGAGCCGCATGCTAAATACGCGGCGACGGGACTGCCTCCGCGCATGCCGATCTTTGTCCTCGACGTTGGCTGCGGGATCCGGAAGCAGCCCGGTGCCATCGGCATCGACCGCAATCCCGCGAGCCGTCCCGACGTGCTGGTCGATCTCGATCAGTTTCCGTATCCCTTCGCCGACAACAGCTTCGACCGCATCACCGCCATTCACGTGATCGAACATCTCAACGACGTCATCCGCGCCATGGAGGAGTTCCATCGCCTGCTGCGGCCCGGCGGCACGTTGCGCATCGAAACGCCGCACTACACCGACTACAGTTCCTTCTGCGATCCCACGCACAAGAATCATCTGAATAGCTTCAGCTTCCGCTACT
>QHYQ01000271.1 GCA_003224175.1 Acidobacteriota bacterium | reverse complement strand
TCAATTCCCGAGTCGAAGCCGGCCAAGTGCTCGCACAGCTGGATCCTGAAGTGTATCAGGCGCAAGTGGTGCAGGCGCGGGGTAATCTCGAAAACGCGATTGCAAACGAGAAGAACCTCGAGGCCACCATCACGGCACAGGAAGCGGCGATCAAGACCAATGAAGCCAATCTAGAGCGACTGAAAGCCGCCGCCGTTTACAGTCAAGCGAATACGCGGCGCATTCTGGACCTGGCCGGGGAAGGCGTATTCTCGAAAGATCAAGCCGATCAGGCGCAGTCGGGACTAGATCAATCGCAGGCCCAGGTGCGGGCGGCCGAGGCGCAACTGAATCAGTCCGTCGCACAGCTTGCGGAGACGCACGCGCAGGTGGAGCAGGCCAAAGCTCAAGTCAAAACGATGCAGGGCGCGCTGGCATTGGCGGACGCAAATCTTCGCTACTGCACGATCATCTCGCCGATTGACGGCACCGTCGTCGCGAACAACATCACGGTCGGGCAGTCCGTGGCGGCATCCCTGCAGGCGCCGATCGTCTTCAGCATCGCTCAAGATCTCACGCGGATGCAGGTGGCGGCTGCGACGGACGAATCAGACACCGGGAACATCAAAATCGGCACGGAGGCGACGTTTCAAGTGGACGCCTTCCCCAGCGAGACTTTTCGCGGGCGCGTCAGCACGATCCGGCTGAACGCCACCACGATTCAAAACGTGGTCACCTACAGCACGATTATTACCTTTGATAATCCCGATGGGAAACTCCTTCCCGGCGAGACGGCTTACGCCACGATTCCTACCGGCGACGTTTCCGACACGGTTAAAGTTCCCAATGCGGCGCTGCGCTTCACACCTTCGCTTTCTAACAACGTACTTCGGCGGTTGTATGAGCAAAATCAGATTCCGGCTGCCGCGACCACCTCGCACGTGGGGGGCTGGCGTGTTGTATGGGAGACAGAATCGGGTGGAGGAATTCGTCCCATAGCAATTCGCACCGGCATTACGGATTACACGTTTACGCAATTGATTGCCGGCGAATTGAAAGTTGGAGATTTGCTGGCGACAGGAGAGGTGTCGGCTGGAAATACGAGTGGGACCAACCCGGCATCCGCTCCGAAATTTGGCGCGCCGCGATAGGCCGATAATCCGAATATGGCTGAACAGGTTCTACAATCCCCGCTACAGATTAAGCCCTCGCCCGAGTCTCCGCTGACGATTGAAATCGAGAACCTGCATAAGGTTTATCAACTCGGCGAGATTCGTGTACCGGCTCTGAGGGGCGTTTCGCTCGAAGTGCGATCCGGGGAATTCGTTGCCATCATGGGGGTTTCCGGTTCCGGCAAATCGACGTTTATGAATCTGATCGGGTGCCTGGACCGGCCCACGAGCGGCGCATATCGCTTGGATGGGCAGGACGTTTCGCAGCTTTCTAAGTACGAGCTTGCGCGGATTCGTAATCAGAAAATTGGTTTTGTTTTTCAGGGTTTCAATCTGCTGGCACGCACGTCTGCTCAAGAAAACGTCGAATTGCCCCTGGTCTACGCCGGCGTGAGGCGCGAGGAGAGGCATCGGCGGGCCCAAGAAGCGCTTCGCCTGGTTGGCCTCGAAGAACGCGCCGATCACCATCCCGCCCAGCTTTCCGGCGGCCAGCAACAGCGGGTAGCTATCGCGCGCGCCCTGATCAACAATCCTTCCATCTTGCTGGCCGACGAACCCACCGGCAACCTCGACACCCGCACGAGTGTGGAGATTCTGGACACCTTTCAGCGGCTGAATGACGAACGCAGCCTGACCATTCTGTTGGTCACACACGAGCCGGACGTTGCGCGCTTCGCCCGGCGCGCAGTGCACTTTCGAGACGGTCAAATCCTGCGCGATACTCCCGTGCGGGAGCGCGCCTGCGCCGCGGAGATTTTGGCAACGTTAACTTCGGGTGCTTCTGAGCCAGCAGCAGTGGAAGAGAGGAGCTGACCGATGGATCTTATGAGCATCTTGCGGTTAGCGATGAGAGCCTTGGCGCGCAACAAAATGCGCAGCATCCTGACCATGCTGGGAGTCATTATCGGCGTGGGCGCGGTAATCGCCAGCGTGGCGGTGGGCGAAGGCGCTTCCGAGCAAATCCAGGAGCAAATCAGCAATCTCGGCGACAACATGATTTGGGTCGAAGCCGGAGGCCGCGCCGTCAATGGGGTGCGCACAGGCTCACGCGGAACGAAGACCCTGGTTATGGGCGATGTAAAAGCGATCCAGCAGCAGGTTCCTCTTGTTTATAACTGTTCGGGTCACGTGGACCGACCGGTACAGATCGTCTATGGGAATCAGAACTGGTTTAGCCAGGCGCGGGGTGTGGCTCCGGAATTTCTTTTGGTGCGGCGCCTGGGTATCGCGCGAGGAGGTATTTTTTCGCAGGACGACGTGGATCATTCGGCGAACGTCTGCCTGCTGGGACAAACCATTGTGGACAATCTGTTTGGCTCCGCCGATCCGGTAGGGCAGACGATCCGCATCCAGAACTTGCCGATTCGCGTTATCGGCGTATTGAGCCCTAAGGGGCAATCGCCTACCGGACAGGACCAGGATGACACGCTCATCGTGCCTTTGACAACGATGCAGAAGAAAATCAAAGGCATTGATTGGCTGGACGACATCATGTGCTCGGCCGTGTCTCCCGCGGCTATCCGGCCGGCCGAGCAGCAGATTACATCGTTGCTCCGTGAGCGACACCATCTTCGAGCCGATGAGGAAGAGGATTTCAACCTTCGCCACCCTGCGGAGATTGCGTCGGCTCGCGCGGAGTCTCAGCGGATTATGACGATCCTGCTGGCGAGCATCGCTTCAGTCTCGTTGCTCGTGGGCGGTATAGGAATCATGAACATCATGCTGGTGTCGGTTACCGAACGCACGCGCGAAATCGGTTTGCGGCTGGCCATTGGCGCCAATGAAGGCGATGTGCGCATGCAGTTCCTGGGCGAGGCCACTCTATTGAGCCTGCTCGGCGGGGCGATAGGAGTCATCATCGGCGTAGTTGGTTCCCTGGCTATTTCGAGAACCTTGCGATGGCCGACGCGGATTCCGATACAGGCCCTTGTCGTCGCGGTGCTCTTCTCGGCCGCCGTAGGTGTATTCTTCGGCTTCTACCCTGCATATAAAGCCTCTCATCTCGATCCGATCGAGGCCCTACGGTATGAGTGAAATTTTCGGGATACGGACTCGCAGGGCACGAGAAGAAGGCTTGTGGGTCGCCGTTTTCGTGTTTGCAACTCTGCTAGGCTGTGGGCCCTTGCCGGCAGCGCAATCCGGCAAAGCCGGAACCAATACAAGCAGCGCCGAGCAGTTTTTCATTATTTCCTCGGTAGACACCGCAAAAAGGCAATTGCTGCTGAAGCAGCCCACCGAAATCACCGAAGTTGTCCAGGTGAATGATAAGACGCGCTATGCGGATAAGAACGGCAAGGCTATTCAATTCGCGGACTTGCGTGCAGGCGATACTGTGTACATCAGGTCGACTTCTAGCTCGGCCGGCAAGGTGGCGGTGAGCATCCGCAAAGGGCCTATGACCTTGGAGGAACTGCATCGGCGCTACCTGAAGTAATCGCCTCAGAAAGCGGGACTTGCCAGGCATCGGGGAGCTATTCCTTGGAAAATCGATTGGGCCAATCGAAATTCTGAATTGTACAAATCTGCCACGGCAAGGTATTTAATAGCAAGGGGTTGTATCGTGGCAACTGCCCTCCGACTATCGGCGCTCGCACCCTCCGCGTAGCGCCCTCCTAGGTCTAGCCGCTATGCTTGGGTCGCTTTACAAGGCAGGTTTGCCATGGTATTCAGGATGAACACCGAAATGGGCAAATACTACCCGTCTTACTATCCATTTGGGGGGTTACCCCCTGCACAGGGGCTGTATGACCCGCGTTATGAGCACGATGCCTGCGGGATTGGTTTTGTGGCGGATATTTCCGGGCACAAGTCCCACGATATTGTGCTCAAGGGCATTCAGATTCTGATCAACCTGACGCACCGGGGAGCGTGCGGTTGCGATCCGCAGACCGGCGACGGCGCGGGAATCCTGATCCAGATTCCGCATGCCTTTTTCCAGCGGGAGTGCTCTCAGCTTGGTTTTGAACTGCCAGGGCCGGGCGAGTATGGCGTGGGAATGGCTTTTCTGCCGGTAGATCCGCATGAGCGGATCCTTTGCGAAGGCATATTGGAACGCATCGCCGGCGAAGAAGGCCTTACAGTGCTCGGCTGGAGGGATACGCCGCTCAACGGAAACGCGATTGGCCGCCTGGCACGCGCAACGCAGCCCTACATCGAGCAGATTTTCATCCAGCGCGGTCCGGAAATGGATCAGGATGCGCTCGAGCGCAAGCTCTACGTGGTCCGCAAGCGGGCCGAATCCGCCGTGGCAGCGTCGGACCTCAAAGAGAAGGGCTTCTTCTATCTTCCCTCGCTTTCTTCGCGAACGATTATTTACAAAGGCCTGCTGCTGGCGCCGCAGATTACGGATTTTTACAAGGAACTGCTGGATGCCGAAGTGATCAGCGCGCTGTGCCTGGTGCACCAGCGCTTTTCGACAAACACATTCCCGAGCTGGCAGCTCGCGCACCCTTATCGTTACATTTGCCATAACGGCGAAATCAACACGCTGCGCGGCAATATCAACTGGATGCACGCGCGGCAATCGGTGCTCGCCTCGCCGCTCTTTGGCAGTGACATCAAAAAGCTCTTCCCTATCATCACGCCCGGCGGGAGCGATTCGGCGATGATTGACAATGCCGTGGAACTGCTGACGCTCGCGGGCCGCAGCCTGCCGCACGTGATGGCCATGCTCATACCGGAAGCATGGGAACACGATTCGACCATGCCTGAGGACGTGAAGGCCTTCTACGAATACCACGCTTCGTTGATGGAGCCGTGGGATGGGCCTGCGGACGTGGCGTTTACCGACGGACGCGTCATCGGCGCCAAGCTCGACCGCAACGGCCTGCGTCCGGGCCGTTATATGGTGACCAACGGCGGGCTAGTGGTTATGGCCTCGGAAGCGGGTGTGCTTCCGGTGAAGCCCGAAGAAGTGCGCATGAAGGGCCGGCTGGCGCCTGGGCGCATGCTGCTAGTGGATACCGAGCGGAAGCGCCTGATTTCCGATGAAGACGTGAAGAAGGAGTTGGCCGCGCGGCAGCCTTACCGGCAGTGGCTGAAGGAAAATCAGATTACGCTGGACGATCTGCCGAGCCCCAAGCGCGTTCAGCCGACCGATCACGAAACGATTCTCATGCGCCAGCGCGCCTTCGGCTACACCGACGAAGACCTGAAGACCGTACTCTTGCCGTCCGCGCTGCAGGCCGAAGAACCCGTTGGCTCAATGGGGATCGACACGCCTCTGGCGTGCCTTTCTGATCAGCCACAGCTGCTCTTCAGCTACTTCAAACAGACTTTCGCGCAGGTCACCAATCCGGCGATCGATCCGATCCGCGAAGGCTTGGTGATGTCGCTCAATACCTATATCGGCTCGGAAGGAAACATCCTGGACGAGACGCCCAAGAACTGCCACACGCTTAAGCTCCGCCATCCCATCATCTCCAATTGGCGGCTGGAGAAACTGCGTCGAGTGAGCTGGGGCGACTTTCTGGCCACGACTCTGCCCATGCTCTTTCGGGTTGAGGGCGGTGAAAAGCAGCTCGAGCAGGCAATCGAGACGCTGTGCCGCTCGGCTTCGCTGGCGATAAAGTCCGGCTACACGCTGCTGATTCTTTCCGATCGCGGCGTGGACGAAGACCATGCACCCATTCCCAGTCTGCTGGCGCTTTCGGCCGTCCACAATCATTTGATTCGCGAGAAGACACGTAACCAGGTGGCGCTGATTGTCGAATCCGGCGAGCCGCGCGAGGTGATGCATTTCGCTCTGCTGCTCGGATACGGCGCGAGCGCGGTGAATCCCTATCTGGCCATCGAGACGCTGGAAGACCTTCACCGCCATGGCGCTTTTCCGCCCGACTCCACCTGGGACAAAGTTTTCAAGAGTTACATGAAGTCGATCGACAAAGGCCTGCTGAAGACTTTCTCGAAGATGGGAATTTCGACGCTGCAGAGTTATCAGGGCGCGCAAATTTTCGAGAGTATCGGCCTGCAGAAATCTCTCGTCGAGCGCTACTTTACCGGCACGGCCTCGCGCATCGAGGGCGTGACCCTGGAGGTGCTGGCCCGCGAAGCGCTCCTGAAGCACCAGTTTGCGCTGCAGCCGCCCAGCGAATCCGATACGGAGTTGCGCGTCGGCGGCGAATATCAGTATCGCGTGCGCGGCGAGCGGCACCTGTTGAATCCAATTACCGTCAGCAAATTGCAGCATGCGGTGAGGGAAGGGGGATTCGAGACTTTCCAGGAATTTGCCGGCGTCATCAACCAGCAGAACCGCGATTTGCAGATGCTGCGCGGCATGTTTGATTTCAAGCCCGCGGGGAAACCCGTGCCGCTCGAGGAAGTGGAACCCGCGGCGGACATCGTCAAGCGCTTCGCCACCGGCGCCATGTCCTTCGGCTCCATCAGCAAGGAAGCCCACGAGACTCTGGCCATCGCCATGAACCGTATCGGCGGCAAATCCAATACCGGCGAAGGCGGTGAAGACGAGGCGCGCTTCAAACCCGATGCCAATGGCGATCTGCGCCGCAGCGCGATCAAGCAAGTGGCCTCGGCGCGTTTTGGCGTCACCACGAATTATCTGATCAACGCGGACGATTTGCAGATCAAGATCGCGCAGGGCGCGAAGCCGGGAGAGGGCGGCCAGTTGCCCGGACACAAGGTGGACGAATTCATCGCCCGCGTGCGGCATTCGATTCCGGGTGTGGGATTGATTTCGCCTCCGCCGCACCACGATATCTATTCCATCGAAGACCTGGCGCAGCTCATTTACGACCTGAAGAACGCCAATCCCCGGGCGCGCATTTCCGTGAAGCTCGTGGCTGAAGTGGGCGTGGGAACCGTGGCCGCGGGCGTGGCCAAGGCTCATGCCGATGTCATTC
Source organism: Acidobacteriota bacterium (assembly GCA_003224175.1). Taxonomy (GTDB): domain Bacteria; phylum Acidobacteriota; class Terriglobia; order Acidiferrales; family UBA7541; genus Palsa-189. The sequence continues at coordinate 946 of QHYQ01000271.1, read as the reverse complement.
TCATCAGCGGCTATGACGGCGGGACTGGCGCTTCGCCGATCAGTTCCATACGCCACGCAGGCATCCCGTGGGAGCTGGGGCTTTCTGAAACGCAGCAAGTGCTGGTGATGAATGACCTGCGCAGCCGGGTGCGCGTGCAGGTGGATGGCAAGTTGCAGACCGGCCGCGACGTAGCGACTGCCGCCATGCTGGGTGCGGAGGAGTTCGGATTTTCCACCGCCCCGCTGATTTCCATGGGCTGCATCATGATGCGCAAATGCCATCTGAACACTTGCCCGGTGGGAGTGGCCACGCAGGATCCGGAATTGCGCAAGAAATTCCAGGGCCAGCCCGAGCACGTCATTAACTTCTTCTTTTTCGTGGCTGAAGATTTGCGCAGAATCATGGCGGAATTGGGCTTCCGCAAGCTGGACGACATGGTCGGGCGCGTCGATTGCCTGGTGCAGCGGACGGACGTTCAGCACTGGAAGGCCAAGGGGATCGATCTCTCCGCGATTCTCTATAATCCGCCGGTGCCGCACCACGTCGGGCGGCGCCAGACGCAGCCGCAGGATCACGGTCTGGAAGCGGCGCTCGACCGACATTTGATCAAGCAATGTCAGAAGGCTTTGGAGAAACAGATTCCAGTTTCGGTCAGCTTGCCTATCCGAAATGTTCATCGCACCGTGGGTGCGATGCTGAGCGGCGAGATTGCGCGGCGCTACGGTTCCGCGGGCTTGCCGGAAGCTACGATTCGCATTCAGTTGACCGGCTGCGCCGGCCAAAGCTTCGGTGCCTTCCTGGCAAAAGGTGTGAGGCTGACGCTGGAAGGCGATGCCAATGATTACGTCGGCAAAGGGCTCTCCGGCGGTACGCTGATCATTTACCCGCCGAGGCACTCTGAGTTTGTGCCCGAAGAAAATATCTTGATCGGCAACGTCTGCCTCTATGGCGCGACGAGCGGCGA
>QHYQ01000270.1 GCA_003224175.1 Acidobacteriota bacterium | reverse complement strand
GCGGCCGTAGCACCCTCGATCACCGCGCAACCAATAAGCGAGTCCATTCTCGTCGGCCAGACCGCCACTTTCTCCGTTAACGCCTCCGGCACCGCACCCCTGAACTACCAATGGCACAAGAACGGCATTCTCATCGCTGGCGTGACTTCGGCCAGCTACACCACGCCGGCAGAAACTGCTTCCGATAACGGCGCGCAATTCAGTGTCGTCGTCAGCAATTCGGCTGGAAACGTCACCAGCAACGCAGCCACCCTCTCTGTCACAGCCTCGCCAGTGGCGCCTTCCGTTACGACTCAGCCGGTCAATCAGACCATCTTCGCCGGCACAGCAGCGACATTTTCGGTCATCGCGAACGGCACTTCGCCCCTCAGCTATCAGTGGCGGAAAAACGGAACGGCTATTTCCGGCGCGACTTCCGCCAGTTACACCACCCCAGCCGAACCAACATCGGATAGCGGAGCGCTCTTCTCGGTCGTGGTTAGCAACTCCGCAGGCAACGTAACCAGCAACAGCGCCACCCTAACCGTTAATCCTGATCCTGTGCCGCCAAGCATCACGAGCCAGCCCGCTAGCCAAACCATTACTGCTGGCCAAACCGTTACGTTTTCAGTAACCGCCTCGGGTACGGCGCCGCTGAACTACCAGTGGCAAAAGAACGGCGTCGCGATTAGTGGTGCAACTTCAACCAGCTACACCACCCCACTGACGACCAGCTCCGACAACGGGGCGCTGTTCACAGCGGTGGTCCAGAACTCGGCCGGGAGTGTGATCAGCAACGCCGCCGCCCTCACGGTGAATGCGGCTCCCGCACCCGGGATTCAGGTGAGTCCTACTTCCCTCAACTTTGGAAACGCCGTGACGGGGAGCACCTTGTCACAAGTCTTGATCATCACCAATACCGGGACGGCCACACTGAGCATTACCCAAGTGACTGAAACTGGCTCGGCCTTCTTCACTGTCAGTGGATTTTCGCTACCCTTGAACGTGAACGCAGGTCAACAGACCTCAATTGCGGCGGCTTTCCTGCCAACCTCAGTTGGCTCCGCGTCCGGCAACATCTCAATTGTGAGCAACACGCCTGGTTCTCCGCTGGCCATTTCCCTAAGCGGAACAGGCATGGCCCCAACTTTTGTGCTTGGGGCGAATCCGACAAGTTTGAACTTTGGAAATGTGAACGTGGGGAGCACCAGTTCGTTGAGCGTCACGCTGACAAACAATGGCAATTCAAACGTCACGATTTCTAGCGTGACGGTTACCGGCACAGGATTTACTGCCAGTGGTGTCGCGTCGGGCACAGTGCTGAAGCCAAATCAAACTATCGCACTGAACGCCGCATTTGCCCCGACGGCTGCAGGTAGCGTTATCGGCAGCGTGTCCGTGGTTAGCAACGCGAGCAACTCTCCAGCCACCATCGCGCTCAACGGTTCTGCAGTTGCCCAGACCGGTCGGCCACTGTGCGGGCAGCTGAACGACGGACTGCTTCACATACCGCCCAACTGGGCTACATTTACGCCACCGGCGACCGGCCAAAGCTATGTAGATCCCGCCTTCGGCTGTACGGTGAAACGAATCACCAACGGCAGCGCCGAAGAAACGCTGTGGGATGGAAAGGCCCCCAGTCTGATGAACTTTTATTCCACCGTCACCGTCATGAACGCCTCCGATACGCTGCTGCTCATCACCGATAACGGAGGTCTATGGCGCATTAGGGACACCAATGGAACCATCGTCGTGCCCATGGCCAACATGCCCAATTTCAACGGCCACCCGGTATGGGACGGCTCCAATGGAAACGTTTTCTACTACACGACCAGTGATAACACCCTTCACAAGGGAACCATCGCCGGCAATGCTGTCAACAGCACAGCGCTGCACACCTTCAGCGAGTACAGCGGAATCGTTTCTCCGGACGCCGGCGATTTATCCCAAGACGGCGACCACATCGGTCTGGTAGGGCGTAACGCCAACAACACCATGGATATTTTCGTGTGGTCACTGGGCCAGCAAGCCAAGACTTCGGTATACACCACCGCCTGCACCGCCTCAAGTTTGGGGGGACAGCCCGGCTGCCTGCACAAATTGCAGCTTTCTGCCGACAATCGTCTGACCATTGAATTCAATAATGACGGCAGCGGCACCGAGCAGGGCCTGCGCCTGTGGAATGGCACCGCGCTGGTTCACTTGCAGGACCATACCAGCCACTACGACACGGGATATGATCTGAACGGAAATTCCGTCTTCATTGCCCAGAGCAATTCCGCCACGTTGGCCGGTCTTACCAATCACTGCCACGATGGATGGGGAATGGATGTGAGGCAGCTCGCGAACTTGCAGTTATCGACCTGTCTCATCGATTACCAGCCCTACTGGCACACGAGCTATCGTGGCAGCGCCTCTCAGCCTTGGATCGCGCTCTCCTTCTTCGATAGCCGTACACCGGGGCCGGAGTTTTTCTCGAGTAACGGGAACTATCAAACGCCATCGGCCACCAACTGGCAGCTTTATGAGGATGAAATCATCCTCGCCAAAGTGGATGGCAGTGCGATCTATCGCCTGGTGCAGGCTCGTTCGCGCAGTATGGAGAGCTACTGGGCGCAGCCGCATGGCTCCATCAGCCGGGATGGTAAGTATGTGATCTTCACCAGCAATATGGCTTATCCCAACGGCTGCCCGGCCAATATGCACGTCGCGGGCGACTGCACGGACGTGTATCTCATCAAGGTTCGGTAGAGCAACCAACGTTGTCCGCCTCAAGAGAAGTCGAGAGTAGCCCCTGCCGCCAAATTGGTTCTGAAGACCCCTTAGCCCTGAGGCATCTTGGCAAGCTCTCTTTGGCTCCCCTCAACGACGAAGAAGATGTGAACGCCGTTAGCCGAATACACCTCTTGGAATCGCTGTGGCGCGCCCGCAAGCGTGCTTAGCAAGCCAGGATGAAGCGACTGTTCGTAGGGTCCCACATAGATGTGCGTGACGCCGTATTTCCGAGCGACCGCCAGAATCGTTTCCGTTTGAGTCGCGGAAAGCATGGCTTGCAGATCCTCCATTCGCTGTTTTACGATCTGTTCGCCATGGGGAACAAGCTCACTCGCGATATAGGGCCAGCCAAGGGCCTGCGGCCGCTGCGCAAAATCTGCGATGAGTGATGTGAACAATTCTTGTCGACCGTTGTATCCTCTGTATCCTGTATATCCTCCGACGTAACCGAGGTATTGGGGTTCCCCTTGGATGACAGCGGTGTCCGCAAGTCTTTTCTGGATCCAATCGCATGCCTGCCGATCCGCAATTCGTACATAGTGGGTTTCATTTACATCCTTCACATTCGACGTGAAGTAGACGTCGGTGAAAAACGTGGGCAGCGCAAGTACCACTATGCCCCATGACACGTAGAGCCTGCGGCGGTGGCCAGTATCTTCATAGAGATGTTGGAACAGATAGCCCACCCCCACGAGCAGGACAAGGGGCAAGATTCGAACCGCCATGCGAATTCGAGGAAGAACAGCCATTTGAACAAAAGCCACTTGTAACAGGGCGATAACCGCAAGAACAACCAAGGCCATGGGGAAGTCCGAATGATCGCGTCTCCACCGCAAAGCAAACCCCCAAAGCCCCAACAGAAGGAGGGGGCCGAATTCAAGAGCAAGGTAAAGGGGCGCGAATTTGAAGAACCAGGAATAAGGGCTGAACTGTAGTTCTTGCGCACTCTTGAACTGATACATTCCCATCGAGAAGAAGCTAAAACAGACGGCGCCGCATGAGAGCACTGCGGCCACAAGAAGCCAGAAGCGGTCCCGGCGATGGCTCGGATCTCTTAGTAGTCTTCCACCATAGAACACTCCGAGCCACAACATCAGGCCGAGGCTTATGGAGGCATCGATCCCGAACATGATTCCAAGAATTATGCCGAAGCAAAGTGCCAACGAATAACGTCTCATCTCCCATTTGGCAAGTTCGGACGCAAATAACAACAGCAATAGCAAAGAGAGGGCCAACATGGCGGGAGATTCAATCAGTACCAAAGGGGTAAACAGATGAGAGACATACCCATACTTTGCCAGCTCTTGGCCGACCTTTTGAAATCCAAGTGCCTGGCCGGGCCGGAGCAAGGCATATTTTAATAGGCTAACCGTCCAATAGTTGCTGTAGCTGAACATGCAGACAAAAAGAGTTGAAATCAGGACTCTTCTCTGGGGGAGAAAAACGCGAAGAAAACAAAAAAGGCTCGAATAAAAGAGGATGCTCAACGCCAAGGTACTCAACTGCAAAACAGCATGCAAAGGTACGGCTTTGTGACTTAGACTATACACAAATGCAGGCAGTGCGTAGCCTACCAGATACATATGCAGCGGTTCGCCGGCCAGCGGCAGGCTATGCGGCGGGAAGCCCGTAGTCATTGCGGTTATGTATTCTCCCCGCACTAGAAAATCGTAGCCAAACAGCCAGGTATACCCATAACCCATCGGTGTGAGCCTGCCCACGTTCAAAAAGGGCACGGCGACAAAAGCTGTGAGCACAACAACCATGCTTGCCAAGAGAACGTACTCCCAGCTTTCCCAGCGGCGGGGAGTTGGGAGCAGCGGACGATTCCAGAACGCCCCCGCAAGAAGCGCGCATGCTCCGGTGAGCGTCAGAATTCCCAGAAGAATCGGACCGGGAGACCACCGCATCAAGTACCCGATTGTAATGGCTGTATATCCGCTCAAGCCAATCCCCAACACCGCACCATAAATCAGCCATTCGGGACAGCGATAGCTTTGGCGTCCGAAAAGTGCCAGTGCCAGAAGCAAACCCGGCAGTACAAATAGAGATAGTCCTGTCGTCACATAGAGCACCGCCTTGAGGGGGGTGAGGACAGAGGCGAGCCAGCAGACGCTCATGAGGGACAGGAAAATACTCAAACCACCCGCGGTCTGGGGGAAAATGCGAAGGCTTTTCACTCGAACTCCGAGAATGGATTTCTCATTTCTAACGCTGGAGATGAATTTCGCGACCTGCGGCTCGATCGGTCGCTGAACAGATGCAGCCGGTTCCTAGAAGGGCTAAAGGTCTGTTGAAAATAGGAGCCTTGCGGCGGACCAGTGAAGTCATGCCCTGACCTACTCGCCGCGCCGATCGGATTCTGAAACACCTAGAGAGCACCGACGGCGCAACTCCTGAGTGCGACCGTCCTCAGAATGAACCGTCTGGTTTGAAATCTGGTGCTCATCTTCATACGGAAAGTAGAAGAAGCCGAACGCTTGGGTCAACGGATGTGTCTTTCGGCAAGCTTGTATAGGGGATCAGCTTGAAGCCGCGGCGGATGCCCCTCGCTCGAGCGCGTTTCGGTAGTTCCAGGGCATCCACTCCACGTGATGCGCCCTACAGTCCCAGAGGATACGTGTAGGTGGCACCGCCTACAAAGCTAGCTGAGTAACCGGGGCCGACGGCAATCGCCCGGATGGTCGTCGTCATGATGACCGTAATCGGCCCGGTGTACTGACGGGAAGATGTGGTCGGTGTGCTCCCGTCGGTCGTGTAGTAGATGGTTGCGTTGGGAGTCGAGTCCGAGATGGTCACCGACTGCGGCAGGAGGTAGCTCCCGCCGGGCGGGTTAAACGTCGGCGTCGCCGCTTGCGGGATCTGGATTGTGTAGGTGGCACTGGCCACAGCGCTCTGCGTATAGTTTGGCGCGGAGGCGATAGCGTTGAGTGTGGTTGTGGTGCTCACCGTAATCGGCCCGGTGTACCGAGTGGAGGATGTGGTTGGGGTGCTGCCGTCGGTTGTGTAGTAGATCGTAGCGTTGGGCGCTGCGTCGGAAACGGAGACGGACTGGGAGCTCGAGTAGGTTCCCGGTGCAGGGCTGAAGGTGGGCATCTGTGCCTGCGTCTGAAGCGTGTAAGTCGCGCTGGCCATGCTGCTCGGCGTATAGCTTGCTGCCGTTGCAAAGGCATTAATCGTCTCGGTCGATGTGACCGTAATCGGCCTGGCGTACTGTGTTGAGGAGATCGTCGGCGTGCTGCCGTCGGTTGTGTAGTAGATCGTTGCGCCAGGGGTGCTGTCCGTGATTGTTACCTGGACCGACGGGCTGAAAGACTCGCTTCCCGGATTGATTACTGGCGCCGCCGTCTGCTGCTGCCCGTTTAAGAGGCCATATACGCTCACCTGGTATTCCGCAGCCACATATACTTTGCCGTTGACCACGGTCGGCACCACGAATTTCACCGCGGGCCCCGGATTGTCCCGGCTCAGATTCTGGTTGCTTGAATAGAGCAACGTGGCGACGTTTAGCGCATCGTGTGCCATGAGCACTGCCAGCCCTTGCACAGAGTACGAAGAGGTTTCGATGGACCACACAATCGCGCCCGTATTTCCGCTCGCAGACACTGCCGGCGTCGCGGCGGGAAAACCTGCGGTCTCCGCGGATCGCGATGTTGGCGTTGGAGAGAGTTGTCCGTTTGCGAACGAGAACGCTTTCAAATTGTCGCCGCTCCCCCAAAAGTACACGTTTCCGTTCCAATACGCCGGCCTTCCGTAAATGCCGTTGATCTGGTAACCCGATGAGGAGGGCGCAGCCGGAATCTCCTGCACAATCGCGTCGTTGCTGCTGTTGTACCCACCCATTTTGTCGCGGTCTATGACATAGATCCTCCCCTCTTTTCCTGCCTGTATGAGAAGGTGCGTGTGCCCAGCGGCGTTTTGATCTGGCAGCAGGACCACTCCA
>QHYQ01000269.1 GCA_003224175.1 Acidobacteriota bacterium | reverse complement strand
AACGCTCCAAATGAATCTTAGTAACGAAACCGGTTAAGGCCGAAGGGCCTTTCTTGACACTCGGAAAGGTGGTACGTACAATGACCGTTTTGAATGCTGCCTATAAGACGCACAGTGGGACCGCAAGTATGGACAAGAAGCGCCTCGAATACTACAAGAAGAAACTGCAAAGCAAGCGCGAAGAGCTCTTGCGAAGCATCGCGCGCACGGAAGAAGAAGGCCGTTCCGCCGACGACGATCCGACCGTAGACCTGGCGGACAAGGCCGCTAACTCCTACACCAAGGAGTTCTTGTTCGGCCAGAATAATACGGACCGCACTACGCTGCAGCAAATTGACGAAGCGCTCAACCGCATCCGGAACAACTCTTTTGGCACCTGTGTGAATTGCGAGACCGAGCTGCAGCAGAAGCGCCTCGAAGCGGTTCCCTGGGCCAGCCATTGTACGGTCTGCCAGGAAAAGCACGAGCAAGGACTCCTTTAACTATTTCAAACAAAACTAGAGCCGTCGCGCCGGGACGCTTTGCCCGCCCGCTCGCTTCTGGCCTAAGCTAGCCCGCACGCGAGGGCGGCTTGCAAACACTTCGAGCATGCCTGTAGGACGTTTGCGCGGCACTGGTTTCCGTATTCTTCCCGGCGCCCTGCCGGCTCTGCGGAGACGTGCTGGGCACCGCAGCCCGGATTCCCATCTGCCGTTCCTGCCTAGCGATGCTCCTGCCCCTAGGTGGCCCCTGCTGCGGCCGCTGCGGACGGTCATTTGCGTCGCCCGTAGCACTAGAAACCGATGACTTGCCGCTGTGTCACGTCTGCCGCCGCAACCTTTACGATTTCGATTTCGCACGCAGTTACGGCGCTTACACCTCGAAGATGGCCGGCGCGGTTATACTCCTGAAGTACCAAGAAGTGACGCCTCTGGCGACGTGGTTCGCGGCAGTTCTGCGCGAAACCTTTGAGCGCAACCGCGAAATGTGCCTGGCCGACGTAGTGGTACCGGTCCCGGCGCACGCCCTGCGATTGCGGGAGCGCGGCTACAATCACGCGGAGCTCATCGCCGAGCCCCTGGCGCGATCGCTGGGATTGCCTTGCCGGTCTTACCTGCTGGTACGGAGCCGCCCACGTGCCGATAAGTTACGGCTCACCATGAGGGAGCGCTGGCGCAGCGTTCGGGGCGCGTATACGATCCGTCAAGGCCTCCGAGTTGACAACCTTCGGGTTTTACTGGTAGATGATGTATTAACCACTGGAGCGACCCTCGATGCGTGTTCGAGGGCCTTACGAAAAGGCGGAGCGGCAAAGGTGGTAGCTCTGACAGTGGCTCGGGCAATCCCGCGCCAGGAAGAGGCCGGTTTCGAGGCGCCGCGCAGGGACCAGACGGATGAACTCGGACCCATCGGATGACGGTGTAAGTCGGCAGGGTAAAGCAGTCCTGCCGCTCTCCAATCGCGAACGTCATCATTTGCTCTCCGCGTCGCCCATGCATCGTAAGCCTGCGGTCATGCAGGAACCGGTGTTGGTGTTGAATGCGACCTTCGAGCCCATCAATGTTACGGCGGTCCGGCGGGCTATGGTCCTGTTGCTCAAGGGAGTGGCACAAGCCGAAGAGCTGAACCACCACGAAGTCCATTCCACTTCGCGCATCATGAAAGTGCCTTCGGTGATCCGTTTGCTCGCCTACCGACACATTCCTCAGCAAACGCGCGCTCTGTCACGCAAAAATATCCTGCTGCGTGATCGCAACACCTGCCAGTTTTGTGGGGGCGTATTCCCCGCCTCGGAGTTGACGCTTGACCACGTCGTGCCTCGTTCACGCGGAGGAAGATCTTCCTGGGAGAATCTGGTGGCCTGCTGCTATCAGTGCAATAACCGAAAGGGCGACCGCACCCCCGAAGAAGCGGGCATAAAACTCGCGAGGCGCCCGCGCCCGTTCACGCTTTACACTTCCCGCCAGCTTATGCGGCTCATCGGCCACCGGGACGAGAAGTGGCGTAAGTACTTGTTTTACTGATTCTTACCAACTTCCGCGCGTGCCGTACCAGCGTCCGCAAAATGTGCAACTTCATGCCGTGTCAGCGCATCTGAATCGGTAAGACCACTTCTAGGACACACCCCGGGAAGCAGCTTATGGCTCTGGCCAAGGCTGCTTCCATTCTTTTTTGTCCCGGATCAACGAATAACCTGGCGAAGAATGACGTGCAGGCCCCGACGCCAACTTTCGTTCAAGCCCACCCGACAGATTTCGATGTCCCGGATGAGGCAGCGGGCCAGGATATCGGCCGCAGGATGAAACCGAAGCGAGGGAGCCACCAGCAGAACCAAGGGGGGCGGGAGCTGATGCTCGCCCCTGGGAAGTAGCCGTATCGCAGAAAGTCCTCATGCTCCTGGTGATGCCGGACCCGCAGCCAGTAGTCAACGGCCTGCATCACCAGCTGCACGTCTTCGCTGGCCTTGAGCTCTATCACGACCAGCCGGCCGTCGCGAGTGATACCCAGAAGATCCATGATGCCCCGGTCTCCGGCTGAAATCGCCGGCACTTGCGCATAAAGGAACCGCGGATCTATGCGCGCGTCGATCCTCGCCGCATCGGCAACCACCAGCGATTCCAGCCAGCGCTCCGCTTGTGAACGATAAAGGGGGTGTTGCGGTGAGCTAGCCAAAGGGGATCGATGTAGCTCCAGTTTACGCACGAGGCGTTCGAGTTCCGGCCGGGTAGCAGGCGTGAGCGCCTGCTCGGAACCCGTGCCGAAGAACACGCCCCGTGGTCCCCAGCGCGCGAAGTGGAGCCCGCGGAAGCGCAGGACCACCTCGGATGTTCCCGGGATCGGTTCGGCCGTGATCGCAGCCGGATTGAGCCGGCAAATGGGTTCAATGGCTTCCCGAGCCTGAGCCAAGGCGCCTTCAAATTCCCGACGCGGCACGAGCCACGATTTGATGTTGCCGCCATCTTGCGCATCAACGCGACTCGTTCGATAGGTTGCAGGGTCATACTCATACAACTCCAACGTGATGGAGGAGGAAACGGCCTTGAGGCGATGCGCAATGACGCTGCCGCTGCCTTCGGGAAAAAACAGGCGCAGGCCGCCGATCGGCTGTCGTGATTTGCGATGACGCGAGCGGTCGAGCCAAAGCAGTCCAAACGTCAGCAGAGCATCGTAAGTCGCAGAGTTCTCTCCCGGAGCCGCGGCCATGATGGCTGTGCCTCGATTGCGGGCCATGATGATTCCCCGAACGTAGTTGCCGGAAAGCGAATGTTCCAGATCAGGGGCGGAAGTCAACGAGGAGATCGTTTCGTCCGGAATCATACTGGAACTCTTCAAGCGATGCGAGCCACGACCCATTTTCCTGCACCTTCACGCGGCCGCTCGCCTGGAGGCGCTCGAGGGCTTCCTTGAGGCTCTCGCACAGTTCCACGGAGGCAAAGTATAGGCGAGAAAAACGCGGCCGCGAAGCACCGGGGCGATATTCAGGGGCAGCTTACTGCAGCTGAAGGCCGGTTATGCGGATCGTTGGATAAGCCTGGTTCCACTGCGCTGGTAGGGTTTCGTATCCGAGCTGAAAATCGCGCCGCTGATTTGGCGCAAGGGGCACGGCGGTGGGGCTGAACAGCCGCTGCTTATCTCTCAAAACCACCTGATTGAAGGGATCGTGAAATTCCAACGTGATCTCGATCTGGAGAATCGGACGAGGGCCATTGTTCAACACTGTCCCGAAGACGAAAGTCACTTCTTGATTCAGAAAGTTCGCGGCGCGGGCCACCTTGGGCTCCAAAAATTGAATTTGCTGGAGGTAAGCTTGTTCCGCCGGGCCCAGCGGCAAGGGCTGCTCCACGGCTTTTGTCGGCGCCGGAGTCAGGCGTCCGACTAGGTAGAAAATGCCGATCAACAGCAAAGCTGCGGCCATCCCAACGAGCAAGACAATCGGCGCTCTGCTCTTTTGGTCATCCATAATGTGCTCTCTCTCGGCGCGGCCTCATCGTCCAAAGGCGAGCCGCAAAACCAGGGCCTGCGGCGCCCCAGCCTGTTCCATGCGATCCTGCACAGCGGCAATATCGTAGGGGACGCGCCAGAATTCCACTCCTCGTTTTTCGATATCGGCGATCGCAAAAGCTGCTCGCGGATCACTATCGCGGGGCTGGCCGACCGAGCCCGGATTCAGCAGATAACGTTTCTTAGGTTCCACATTAACGGCGGCAAAACTTGCGCCCGGCCCCGGCGATAACTCAACGCGCTCGACCCTCGCGCCGTCATAGGAGAAACCACCTTGGATATGCGTGTGGCCAAAGAAAGTCACAGGCCGCCGCGAAACCACCAGACCCGGCAGCGCTTGATCGGCAGCAAAGATGTATTCGTCTTCGTCTTCAACCGCACCATGAACGAGAGCGAGCCCATCTATTTCAACCGGGCCCTGAGGGAGACTCTGCAGATACCGCATGTTCTCAGGAAGGAGCTGGTTGCGAGTCCATTCCACTGCCGCACGTGCCACCGGATTGAAATCCCCGAGATCAGAAATACCGCTCAGCGGAAGAGAATGGATTATAGACGAGGGCTCAAGCTTACGCGATGGCAACTGTGCTGAGGCCTTCCTTGCCTAGCCCCGGTGGAATGTGATGGTGACCTTGATGTGAATGGGGATGGGCTCTCCATTCAGCAGTGCCGGTTGGTATTTCCAAAGCCGCAGCGACTCGATGGCCGCCTTTTGCAGGAGTGGATTCCCGCTGATCACGCTCGTGGCGGAGACTTTGCCAGTCGCATCGATGAGTGCATCGATGGTCACGTCGCCTTGTACGTGCTGAGCAAGAGCAATTGGAGGATAGACCGCCGCGACGGACGACAGCAGCTTGGGCTGTTGCAGTTCGCCGCCTTTCCCTGGCCCTGGCCGAGCGGGCTCCGCCAGAGGCAAGGGATTGGCGCGAACGGCAGTGTTGCTGCTGCTTTCGCCGGTTGTGCCCAGTGCATTCGCGTCCAGCGGCAAAACCGGAGGAGGCTCGGTGGAATTGATCTGTGGAGCTGCTTTCAGCTTAGGTGCCGAAATTCTGCCTACGCCTATGTTAGGACGGCTAACCGGCTGCGGCTGGACTACCGCCTTGGCCGCTTCCGCGGCTGGGCGAACCGCCGCCGGTTGCGCGGGCGGCGTTTCAGGGAGAGAGTTCTTGACCGCGGTGCTCGCTGGGGGCTCAAGCGAGTTTGTCTTGCCGGAAGTCTCGACGATTGGCGCTTCCGATTCCGAAGGTGCCGACGGCGGAGCCGGGGCCGGGCGGGGCGGATTTAGCACGGCTGGAGCCACGATCGTGCCTCGGTCCTGGCGCAATAGCACCGACCCACCAACGACGCCAATCGCCAGCAGAACGACTGCAGCGATGGCGAATAAGATGATGGTCTTCGATGTCTTCTTGTTTTGCGGGATAACTGGTTCGAAGGGCTGGAAGCGCGGGGCCTGGCGAGGAAAATCGGGCGACTGCTTCTTAGCAGAGGCCGAAGGCAGAGTGATCTCCGAACCTTGCAATTCTGCGGCTAAGGCCTCTACAGGGTCCTCGGAATCCCCAGCAGGTACGTCTGCCAGCGGTGTGATTTTCGGCAAGGGTGCGGGAGCCGATTTGATCTCCACCCCCGACACGGAAATTTTCGGAACGGGCTGACTCTCCTGTACCGGAGAGCTTGGTGTCCTGTGGCCCAGGGCGATAGGCGTAGGCGCGGACGGCACCGCCGTCGGCAAGGTGGCGACGACCGCCGGTTTTCCTATGGAATTGCCTCGCTCAGCTGGGGAGCTTTCCTCCCAGAAATCCACGGCCCGCTGGGTAAATTCCAGGTGCACGTAGTTCTGAATTCCGGGCTGAGCCTTCACGCTCGTGACACGGCAGATCACGTCTGCCCCAGTGCGCTTGTTGGTGAGCACTACCAACTCGCCGACAGTGACCGTAGCGGAAAGGCGCACGACCGCACCTTGCGGCAAAACGATCACAGTGCGGGTTTCTTCATGTACCGGGGGCAGCTTCCCAGAGCCCTTCGAAGCAGCAGAATATCGCGAGGCGTGTACGGTGACCGGAATCTCGGTACCAGCCGCGTTGCCGGACTGGGATTTTTGGAGCTCATTTTTGCCTAGGCCGGCAGTGGTGCTTGATTCCGAAAGGGTGTCCTTCGCAGTACCTGGCATCTCGAAGTCCTTACAGCGCCTTAGGCTGGGCGCCTAACTAAACTTGTTGGACGACCTGTGTTAATTCTCCGATTGAGCTAGAACTAGCGTAATAGTACTTCCGTACTGCCGCCGCGAATGCGGCAACTCGTACCTTGCGCGGTGATTTGCCGGTTCGTCGCGGAAAAAGTGTGTCAGGCAGGAGTCCTCTACGCCTGAACAAACAGGCAGCTAACGAATGAGCATGCAATCCCCGTAGCTGTAGAAGCGATATCCAGTGGCTAGGGCATGGCGATAAACGGATAGCACGGGATCACGGCCCGCGAATGCACAAACGAGCACCAGCAGCGTCGATCGCGGCAGATGAAAGTTCGTCAAGAGCTGATCGACCAAGGCAAATCGGTGGCCAGGCCGAATAAAGAGCTCGGCGCACGCCCTTCCGGGCGTTATTGCTTCGGGAGAGTTGCCAGCTCGGATCGATTTTTGCGCCGCGTCCTCGAGTGCCCGCACTACCGTCGTGCCCACTGCCAAAATCGGTCTCTGTTGGCGGCGGGCGGATGCAATCGCCGCCGCTGTTTGTGGGGAAATTTCGTAAGCTTCGCTGTGCATCACGTGATTCTCGAGATTTTCCGTGCGAATGGGCTGAAACGTTCCCAGGCCAACTTCCAGCGTAATTTCGGCGATTTCGATTCCTTTCTGGCGCAATTGTTCCAGGATCTCCGGCGTGAAGTGCAGGCCTGCTGTCGGAGCTGCTACGGCCACCGGCTGCTTTGCAAATACCGTCTGATAGAGCTCTCGATCCGTAGCGTCGTCGGAGCGCCGGATATAGGGCGGCAAGGGCATGTGCCCAATTCTGCTGATGATCTCGGAAACCGAGCCTTCCGCGCCCGTGTGGAATCGAAGTCGGCGAAGCCCATAGTTCCCCCTCCCGACAACTTCGGCTTCGAGATCGGCCCCCTCGCAAAAGAGTCGCTCCCCAGTACTGACTTTTCGCCCCGGACGAACCAAGGCTTCCCACACGTCAGGCTCGATGCGCCGCACAAGTAGAATCTCGACGCGAGAGCTCAGGTATTCCCTCCGCACGCTACTGTGCTTTCCGGGGGGCTCAGATCGAACCCCCAACCGATGAGCAAAGAGTCTGGCCGGGATGACGCGGGCGTTGTTCACCACGATCAGCTCATTACCCGTTAATCGCGACGGCAATTCCCGGAAAAGGCTGTCTTCCATTCGACCTGAACGTCGCTCCAGCAACAGCATCCGCGCTGCCGACCGGTCCGGCGACGGCCGCTGCGCGATTAACTCTGCAGGGAGGGCATAGTCGAAATCTGAGAGGCGCACGGGTTGGATGATACCACGAGCTGTAAGTTGTTGGTGTAGCGGCCATTATTATTGTATTGAGTATGGCCAGCCAGGTACTTGACAAGTATACACTCATATTATATGCTCTCAGCGCAATCACCATAACTAACCTTGAAGGAGGAGTAGAAATGAGCTTGACTCGTTGGGAACCTTTCCGTGGTCTGAATACTTTGCACGAAGAGGTGAACCGGCTGTTCGAAAATGGCTTCGCTCGCGGTCGCTCGGGCCAAGCCGAATTGGCTAGTTGGGCGCCTGCAGTGGATATCTACGAGACCAAGAATGAACTCGTGGTCAAGGCAGATCTGCCGGACGTTCAGGAGAAGGATATTGACGTCCGGGTGGAGAACAACACGCTAACGATCCGCGGCGAGCGGAAATTTAGCAACGAAGTCCATGAGGACAATTATCTGCGCGTTGAGCGTGCGTACGGCACCTTCACGCGCAGCTTCTCGCTGCCCAACACAGTGAATACGGAAGCGATTCACGCTGAGTACCGCAATGGCGTGTTGAACGTGCGAATGCCCAAGCGAGAAGAGACGAAGCCGAAGTTCTAAACCGGCTCGGCGTACGCCCGGAGAGTTTGGAGGTAGAGATCAACGCGCAGCTTGCCCGGCTTCCCAAAGTCAGCGGCGTATCGCAGCAATACCTGGGCAATGCGGCCAACGAGGTTCTCGAGGCGGCATTCGACGAGGCGGAGAAGTTCAAGGACGAATATGTTTCGGCCGAGCACATCCTGCTGGTTATCGCCGCGCGGACGAAGGATCCCGCAGGCCAACTGCTGGCCCGCCATGGAGCATCGCGAGAGGCGCTTTTACAGGCGCTGGCTGCGGTGCGCGGCAGCCACCGCGTGACGTCACCCACGCCGGAATCGACCTTTCGGGCCTTGGAGCAATATGCCCGTGATCTCACCGAACTGGCCAGGCGCGGAAAGCTCGATCCCGTTATCGGCCGTGACGTGGAGATTCGCCGCGTGATGCAGATCCTGGCGCGGCGCACCAAGAACAATCCGGTGCTGATCGGAGAGCCGGGCGTCGGCAAGACAGCTGTCGTCGAGGGTCTGGCGCAAAGAATTGTTGCGGGCGATGTGCCCGAGGTTCTCAAGCCCAAGCGCATCGTGGCGCTCGATCTGGCCGCGCTGGTTGCAGGCACAAAATATCGCGGTGAATTCGAGGACCGTCTGAAAGCGGTCCTCAAAGAGATCACCGAGGCCGAAGGCCAGATCATTCTGTTCATCGACGAGCTGCACACGCTGGTTGGCGCCGGCGCCGCCGAAGGTTCGATGGATGCATCGAACATGTTGAAGCCGGCGCTGGCGAGAGGCGAGTTGCGCGCCATCGGCGCCACCACCATCAACGAATACCGCAAGCACATTGAAAAGGACCCGGCCCTGGAACGCCGCTTCCAGCCGGTGCTCATTGCCGAGCCATCGGTAGAGGATACGATCGCGATTCTGCGCGGCCTCAAGGACCGCTACGAATTGCATCACGGCGTGCGCGTGAAGGACGCCGCCATTATCGCCGCCGCAACTCTTTCCCATCGCTACATCACCGATCGTTTTCTGCCGGACAAGGCCATCGACCTGATCGACGAAGCAGCGGCGGCTCTGCGCATGCAGCTCGATTCCCTTCCCGTGGAGATTGACGAGGTCGAACGGCGCATCCTGCAACTCGAAATCGAGCGGCAAGCGCTGCTCAAGGAAACCGACAAGCATTCGCGCGAACGACTGGCGCAGCTCGACCAGCAGCTCGCCGCGCTTCGCGAGCAGTCCAATGCCAGCAAGGCTCGCTGGCAGGTGGAAAAAGACGCCATTGCCGGAATTGGCAAGCAGAAAGCGCAAATTGATTCGCTGAAGGCCGAAGAGCAGCGCTACGAACGCGCCGGCGAACTGGCCAAAGTGGCCGAGATTCGCTATGGCAAGCTGGCGCAGGCGGAGCGCGAGCTTCAGGAAGCACAGAAGCGGCTGGCCGACCTGCAGAAAAGCGGCCGCATGCTGAAGGAGGAGGTCGACGAAGAGGATATCGCCGCGCTGGTCAGCAAGTGGACGGGCATTCCGGTGGGCCGCCTGCTCGAAGGCGAGGCCCGGAAGCTCGTCAGCATGGAAGAGCGGTTGCGCCAGCGCGTGGTCGGACAGGAAGACGCTCTCGAGCGCGTCTCCAATGCGATTCGCCGCAATCGCGCGGGCCTCTCCGATCCGAACCGGCCAATCGGTTCGTTTATTTTTCTTGGCCCCACGGGCGTCGGAAAGACCGAATTAGCGCGTGCTCTCGCCGAATTCTTGTTCGACGATGAACGCGCCATGATTCGGTTGGACATGTCCGAGTACATGGAAAAGCACTCCGTTTCGCGCATGATTGGCGCACCTCCGGGATATGTCGGCTACGAGGAAGGCGGCCAGCTGACCGAGCAAGTGCGGCGGCGCCCGTATTCGGTCGTTTTGTTCGATGAAATTGAGAAGGCGCATCCGGATGTGTTCAACGTCCTCTTGCAGATCCTGGAAGACGGACGGTTAACGGACGGCAAAGGACGCAAAGTGGATTTCCGAAATACGGTACTGGTGATGACCAGCAACGTGGGCTCTGCAGCTTTGTTTGAGCTCGCGGGCAAGGACCCGGAGCGCGCTCGCAAGGAGGCAACTGAGGCTCTGCGCGCCACGTTCCGTCCCGAGTTTCTGAACCGCATCGATGATATCGTGCTATTCAATCCGCTGGGCCGCGAACAACTGGAGAAGATCGTCGATCTGCAGCTCGCGTCAGTATCGAAGCTCCTGGCCGAGCGCCAGGTCCGCATCGAGCTGACGCCAGCCGCGCGAGCGTTGGTGCTGAGCGAGGGTTACGATCCGGCTTACGGCGCGCGGCCTTTGCGTCGCACCGTGCAGCGGCTCGTGCAGGATCCTCTGGCCCTGGAGATTCTGCAAGGCAAGATCGTTCCCGGCGACGTGGTGTGGGTCGATGCTACCGGAGGACAGATGAAATTCGAGCGTGCGGCTAAATCGGCAGCAGCGGCGGACGAACCGGCCGCGCTTGCGGCGGGGCGAGCCGCTTCGCGCAAGCGCTAGGTACGAGCGTGGCACCGTAAGATTGACGCGGTACGTGCAGGCATCTAGACTCTGATTGCGGCCATGCTTAGTAGCGGCCGCGGAATTCTAGAGGGTAACGATTTATGCGGACACTGAAAACCGGACTCTTATTGATGGTACTTACTCTAATCCTGGTATTCGGTGGCGAAGCGCTTGCCGGACGCCAGGGAATGACTCTTGGACTGATTTTTGCCGTGTTCATTAACGGTATGGCTTACTTTTTCTCTGACAAGATCGCTCTCGCTTCGAGTGGAGCCCGTGCGGTTTCGCGTGAGCAGGCGCCGCGTCTCTACGCCGTTATGGAGCGGTTGGCGGCCAAAGGCAGTCTGCCTATGCCCAAGCTCTATGTAATCCCGCAAGCCGCCCCGAATGCCTTCGCTACCGGCCGAAGCCCGTCTCATGCGTCCGTCGCGGCGACCGAGGGCCTCCTTGAACTGATGAATGATGATGAACTCGAAGGAGTCATCGCCCACGAACTCTCCCACGTTCGAAACTACGACATTCTCACCACCTCCATCGCCGCGACTTTGGCTGGCGTGATTAGCTGGATCGGATACGCGGCACGTTGGGGGATGATTTTCGGGGGATTCGGTGGTAATCGCGACAGGCGAGGAGGAGGGGGCCTGGAAGTGTTGTTGATGGCGATTGTTGCGCCAATCGCGGCTATGCTTCTGCAGTTGGGGATTTCCCGGCAGCGCGAATATGCGGCCGACGCAGCCGGGGCGCGTCTGGTGGGCCATCCCTATGGGTTGATCAGTGCCCTCGAGAAGCTGGGCGCCTACAATAAGCGCATCCCGATGACAAATGTCACGGCGGCGACTTCATCGCTTTATATCGTCAGGCCACTCGCCGCCGGCCAAGTATTTATGGGCCTCTTCAGCACTCACCCGCCACTTCCCAACCGCATAGAGGCCTTGCGGCAGATGACTATCACGCGATAGTCAGCGGGTCCTTAGCCTCCTGACTACGACTCGGACTCCACGGCCCCTGTTCCAAGCCGAGACTTACTATGCCGAAATGAAATTGTCCGGCAAAAAGTTCCTGCCGGCTTGCCCACCCTCCCAGCTTAAACTTGGCTTCACTCTTTCGTAAATAGTTGCTTTTAATGGCCTTCTGCCGAACCTAGCTCGTTCGTCAGGTTGGAGCACCTCGTGCTCAGTATTTGGCGGGGGATAGCTTTTTCTGGGGGACACCATGACGTGCAGAGAGACCGTCCGTTTGATTTGCGAATACCTCGAAGGGCGCCTTTCTCCGAGTGTCGCCGCAGTCGTTTCACGACACCTTGATCGTTGTCCGAATTGCCACCTAGTCCTAGAAGCTGCTCAACAGACCCTCGACGTTTACTTCGACGGAAACCCGGAGGTCCCGAAGATTCGAGTGGCGTAAGCCGTTCTCCCTCAGTACTATTACCTTCTTGCAGAGCTATCTACAGATTCTAAAAGGATTAAAGCTATAAGTGACGGCGATGAGCATCCACAGGTAAATATTACAAACTTTGGTGCTGCTCCCCTATCGCAGCCTCAATCCGGTCCTAGCCCTAATTTATGTGAATTCAACTAGATGACGCCTGCACGCGTTCAGGCGTTATTTGGCGCGGAACGTGCACAATTCTCACGCGAGGTGGAAGGAGAGCTTCGATGAGCGAGGATACCGACAAGCTGTTCAGCGGCCGAGAAGACATGCAGTCGGGCCCGGCGCGAGAGGGAGCGCCTCGTTGGGTGTGGTTAGCCGTAATTGCTCTCGCGGCAGTGTCCGCTTTGGGCTTGGGCGTGGGCTGGAATGCCACCACGCAAGCGAGAAGAGCCGAGCAGGCACTCGCCAGCCAGACCCGTCAGAGTAAGCTCGTGGGGCAGGATCTCCAGACCCTGAATCAGCGCCTGACGCAGGCTGAAGAGGTCAACACCCAACTCCAGAATCAACTCGTGGCGGTGACGGACAAAATGAAGATGACTCAAGGCGAGGTTACGACGTCGCGCCGCCAGAACGGCCAGATCCGTGACGACTATTCCAAGAGGCTGAGCAGCGTCCAGTCGGAGTTCACCGACAAGCTCGCCGGCAAGGCGAATTTGGAAGACGTCAAGTCTTTGGGCGGCGATATCAATGGCGTGAAGGGCGAACTGGAATCGACGAAGAACAATCTCGACATAACCCGCACCGAATTTGGCACTCTGATCGCCCGCAATCACGATGAGATCGATCAGCTGCGCCGGATGGGCGAGCGCGATTATTTCGAGTTCACGCTGACCGGCAAGGGCAATCGCTCCAAGGTTGGCGATCTCATGGTCGAGCTCCGCGGCACGAATGTTAAGAAGAATCAGTTCACCGTGGCGCTCTATGTAGACGACCTGCGTCTCGAGAAAAAGAACCGCGCGCTCGATGAGCCCATCTACTTCTATACGCGCGGAACCCGCATGCCTCTGGAGCTCGTGATCAACCAAATCGGAAAAGACAAAGTCGTCGGATACATGAGCGTCCCCAAGGCACCGCCTACACAGGCCTCCGCGCTGAGGACGGACAACTGAAAGCTTGGCAGGTGGCTCTGAGCGAAATGTTCGAGCTGCTAATTTAAGGGGAAGCAGATAAAAGGAGGGTCGCCGTGGGGGGACCCTCCTTTTTGTTTGCTTCCTTGGCGGTGCTTGAAATGCAGGATCCTCGCCGATCCTGCATCAATTCTTCTAAACTCCTGTTAGTGGCGCGCAGCGCACGATTTCCAGTACGATGACTCGCCGTGGCTCTGCAGGCCATTTTCGCGCGTCGTGCTCTGACGCCGCAGCACGAAATTGCCGATGCCGTTGTTCTGATAGATGGCGAGAAGATCGGCGCCGTGGGCCGGCGCGACGAAGTTGCGGTTCCGGTGTCCGCACGTCGCTATGACAAGCGCGACTTCTCCATCGTCCCCGGCTTTATTGACGTGCATATTCACGGCGCCGCGGGATATGACGTGATGGATTCTAGCGCCGGAGCGCTGGCGGCCATCACGGCAGGCGTGGCGGCCAGGGGTACAACTTCGTTCCTGGCTACGACGGTCACTGCAAGCGAGGAGTCAACGTCCCGAGCTGTGGAAGGGGTGGCTGGATGGATGGAACGCGCGGCCTCCGAACGTACGGGAGGGGCACCTTCGGCAGAGATTCTCGGCGTGCACTTCGAGGGGCCTTTCATCAGCCGCGCTCGGCGCGGCGTCCATCCTGAGGAATGGATTGTAGCGCCATCCATTTCGCTCCTCAGGCGCTTGCTGGCAGCGGCCAAAGGCGCAGCCCGCATTCTAACCCTCGCTCCGGAGCTGCCGGGAGCAGCAGAGCTAATTGCCGAGGCGCTCCAGGCGGGACTCGTAGTTTCGCTGGGACACACGGATGCAAGCTATGCGGAAGCCACGGCAGCGATATCCTGCGGCGCTCGGCATGCGGCTCACGTGTTTAACGCCATGCGGCCCTTTGCGCATCGTGAGACCGGCGTTGTGGGCGCGGTCCTGACTTCCGCGAGCGTCACAGCCGAGTTAATTGCCGATGGCGTGCACGTGGACGACGCGGCCATTCGCGTTCTTCTTGCTGGGCCTCGAGCGACGCAAGGGATGGCTGGTTGCGGGCGCCGATGCCGATCTGGTCTTGCTCGATGATCAACTCCAAGTGACCGGTGTGATGACGCGGGGCGCAGGACTACAGGACTAAATTAGGGATTGAGCGGAATCTTGAGCTCTCCGGCAAGCTGCTCGGGATCGAAAGGGCTGCAGGCGAAATATCGGCCTTGCACTTCAATGGTGGGAATCTTCCGACGACCTTCGTTCACGCGAAGGATGAGCTGCTCGGCTTCGGCGTCCTCATCGACGTCGACTTCTTCGTAGAGGACCCCCCGCTCGTCCAAGAATTGTTTCGTTCGCCAGCAATCGGCACACCAGCGCGTTGTGTAGAGGCGAATCGATTCCACCTTGGGCTATGTCTCCCTGTTCGCGATCGGAGCGCCATGAGATGCCGCCTCCAGCCGTGCACGGGCGCTGGCGACCGATTTCAACACGGCATCCCAATCCGTATTTGGATCGGCGCTGCTTGCGGCTAGTTTCTTTTCGGCTTCGGCCAAATCCGCGCGCGCCCGCGCTGCGTCAATCTCTTCGGAACGTTCGGCAGCCGCAGCCAAGACCGTGACGCGTTCGGGAAGCACTTCGGCAAAACCGCCCATCACAGCGATGAACGCGTTTTCAGCGCCCTTTCTGTAGATCAGCGGGCCGATTCCCAATTCCGTAAGCAACGGCGTATGTCCTGGAAGAATTCCGAAATATCCGGAGAGCCCCGGCAATTGTACTTCGGCCACCGATTCGCGGACCACTTCGCGTTCCGGCGTAACCACCTCGAGCATGAGGGCTTCGGCCACTGGAATGAGTCGCTCTGATTGAGCGCAATTGGCAGAGGCCTATGCGGCCGCCGCCATTTTCTCGGCCTTCTGACGCACTTCTTCGATCGTTCCGACCATGTAGAAGGCCTGCTCTGGAACTTCGTCGTGTTTGCCTTCCACGATCTCGCGGAAGCCGCGAATGGTGTCTTCGATCTTGACGTACTTGCCTTCGAGCCCGGTAAATTGCGCGGCAACGAACATAGGCTGGGAGAGGAATTTCTCGATCTTGCGCGCGCGCGCCACGGTGAGCTTGTCTTCATCGGAAAGCTCTTCGATACCCAGAATGGCGATGATGTCCTGCAGGTCTTTGTAACGCTGCAGGACGCCTTTCACGGAACGCGCCACGTTATAGTGCTCCTGTCCGACGATGCGCGCATCGAGAATCCGAGAGAAACTCGCTAGCGGATCGACGGCCGGATAAATGCCGCGCTCCACGATCTGCCGGCTCAAGTTTGTGGTTGCGTCAAGGTGGGTGAAAGTGGCCGCCGGGGCGGGGTCGGTATAGTCGTCTGCTGGCACGTAGATCGCCTGCACGGAAGTAATCGAGCCTTTCTTGGTGGAAGTGATGCGCTCCTGCAATTCGCCGATCTCGGTATTCAAGTTCGGCTGATACCCCACCGCGGAAGGCATGCGCCCGAGCAAGGCCGAAACCTCCGAGCCCGCCTGCACGAAGCGGAAAATATTGTCGATGAAGAGCAGGACGTCGAGGCCCTCTTCATCGCGGAAGTACTCCGCTACGGTCAGACCCGTGAGCCCCACGCGCAGGCGCGCCCCCGGCGGCTCGGTCATCTGGCCGTAAATCAGCGCGGCGCGCGATTTTTCGGAATCGCCGGCGACCACGACTTTGGATTCCTGCATTTCGAGCCATAAATCGTTGCCTTCGCGCGTGCGCTCGCCCACGCCGGCGAAGACGGAGACGCCGCCGTGCTTCATGGCCACGTTGTGAATCAGTTCCTGAATCAGCACGGTCTTGCCGACGCCCGCGCCGCCGAAAAGGCCGATTTTGCCGCCCTTCAGATAAGGCTCCATTAAATCCACGACCTTGATGCCTGTCTCGAACATTTCGAGTTGCGTGGACTGGTCTTCGAGCGAGGGCGCCGCGCGGTGGATGGGATAGCGGATCTTAGCGTGCACGTCGCCCAGATTGTCGACGGGCTCGCCGAGCACGTTGAGTATGCGTCCCAGCGTCGCCCGGCCCACCGGCACGGTGATGGGACCCTGGGCATCGATGACTTTCATGCCGCGCACGATTCCTTCCGTAGGCTTCATGGCCACGGCACGCACGCGTCCTTCGCCGAGATGCTGCTGCACCTCCGCGATTACGTCGATCGGCTCGGGAACATCGAAACCTTCGCTGGTGATGCGCACGGCATTATAAATTTCAGGCAAATGATGTTCCTGAAACTCGACGTCGAGCACCGGACCGATCACTTGCACCACGCGGCCAATGTTATGATCCTTGCCAGGCATAATCGCTCCTTGCGAAAGCTTGTTCTATTATGCTCAACCCGCGCTAGGTGGCTGATGCTGCGCCGCTCACGACCTCGATGATCTCCTTGGTGATCGCGGCTTGACGGACTTTATTCATGTACAGCGTAAGTTGATCGATCAGCTCGCGGGCGTTATTCGTCGCCGAATCCATGGCCGTCATGCGCGCAGCATGTTCCGCCGCCGCCGATTCAGCCAGGGCGCGGAAAATCTGCACTTGCAAGTAGCGAGGCAACAAACGCCCGAAAAGCTCAGCTGGCGGCTGCTCGAAGAGATAATCAACGGCAGTTTCCTTTGACCTGGCCTGAGCCTCTTCGATCGTCGTTGTAGGATCGGGCTCGATGGGCAACAGTTTCTCCAGCTTCAGATTTTGCGCCAGCACGGACTTGAACTCATTGAAGACGATATACACGGAGTCGACTTCCTCGCGCTCGTAGAGGGCGGTCACCTCTTTGGTAATTTCCGCCACTCTGGCCGGCTCGGGCCGCGCCGTGACGTCCACGTGTTCGGCGACAATTTTCCAGCGCTGCTTGCGCATGGCGTCTCGAATTTTGCGGCCCAAGACGATGATGGCCGGATTTTGTGCCGAATGCTCCCGCAAAAATTCCAGCGTGCGGCGGATCACGTTGGCGTTGAACGCTCCGCATAACCCCCGCTCGCCGCTGACTGTCAGCAGCAAAATCCGTTTTTCCTCGCGCTGGCGCAGCAGCGCATGCGCGCTTCCCGGCACGCGAAGGGCGGCGGAACGAACGAGGCGCGAAATCGCACGAGCATAGGGCCGCGCTGCAAAAGCTCTCTCTTGGGCACGGCGCAGCCGCGCCGCCGCCACGAACTTCATGGCTCGGGTAATCTGTTGCGTATTTTTTACCGAGCGAATGCGGCGCTTGATGTCGAGCTGCGTGGGCATGGGGAAATCGTTTCTAGCCAGCCATCGCGTCTAGCGCGCCGCCGCCGTTCCCGCCGTGAATCGCTCCTTGAATTCGGAGAGCGTTTTCTTCAAGCCTTCACGGATCTCATCGTCGATCGCTTTTTTTGTGGCGATCTTATCGAGCAATGCACCGGCGTGGGTATCGGCAAATGCCAACAGGTCGCGCTGGAAGCGCTCCACTTCGGAAACCTCGATACTGTCCAGGTAGCCGTTTGTTCCTGCGAAAATGACAAGCACCTGCTTTTCCACGGGCAAGGGCACAAACTGGTCCTGCTTGAGCACTTGCGTAAGCCGCTGGCCGCGCGCGAGTTGCGCTTGGGTGGCTTTGTCCAGTTCGGAACCAAACTGGGCGAAAGCCGCCAACTCGCGATATTGGGCCAGATCCAGCCGCAACGTTCCGGCAACTTGGCGCATGGCTTTAATCTGCGCGTTGCCGCCCACGCGGCTCACCGATAGTCCGACGTTAATGGCCGGCCGGATGCCGCTATTGAAGAGATCGGCTTCCAGATAGATCTGGCCATCGGTAATGGAAATGACATTGGTCGGGATGTACGCCGATACGTCGCCGGCCTGCGTCTCAATCACCGGCAGTGCCGTGAGGGAACCACCGCCTTTCTGGTCGTTCAATTTGGCGGCGCGCTCCAGCAAACGCGAGTGCAGATAAAAGACATCACCGGGAAAAGCTTCGCGCCCCGGCGGGCGTCGCAGCAGCAGCGAGATTTC
This sequence comes from Acidobacteriota bacterium, assembly GCA_003224175.1. Classification (GTDB taxonomy): domain Bacteria; phylum Acidobacteriota; class Terriglobia; order Acidiferrales; family UBA7541; genus Palsa-189. Next base: position 4,082 of record QHYQ01000269.1, on the reverse strand, counting down.
CCGATAGGCCTGCGCGTGCTTCGAGAGATCGTCATAGAAACAGACGGAATGGCGGCCCGCATCGCGGAAGAATTCGCCAATAGCACAGGCGGCATAGGGAGCGATGTACTGCATGGTGGCGGGTTCAGTGGCGGAAGCGGCCACGACGATGGTGTAGTCCATGGCGCCCGCATCGGTCAGGATCTTTACCACTTGCGCGATGGTCGAGCGCTTCTGCCCGATGGCGCAGTAGATGCAGATCATGTCGCCGCCCTTCTGGTTGATGATGGTGTCCAGAATGATGGCGGTCTTGCCCGTCTGCCGGTCGCCGATGATCAGTTCGCGCTGGCCGCGGCCGATGGGAATCATCGAGTCGATGGCCTTGATGCCGGTCTGCAAGGGCTCGCGAACCGGCTGGCGGTCCACGACGCCTGGCGCGATGCGCTCGATGGGGTTGCGCTGCTCGGTAGCAATCGATCCCTTGCCGTCGAGTGGCACGCCCAGAGGATTGACCACGCGTCCGACGAGCGCGTCTCCAACGGGCGCCGACATGATCGAGCGCGTGCGCTTGACCGTGTCGCCTTCTTCAATGGCCGTATATTCGCCCAGCAGCACGGTGCCTACCTGGTCCTCTTCGAGGTTGAGGGCAATGCCGAAAACGTCGTGCGGAAACTCCAGCATCTCGCCGGCCATCACCTTTTCCAGGCCGTGCACGCGGGCGATGCCGTCGCCCACGGAGATGACCGTGCCCACCTCGTCCACCGCGACGGATTGGTCGTAGTTCGCGATTTGCGCGCGAAGAATTTTTGTAATTTCGTCCGCTCTGATCGATGCCATGCCCGCTTTGCTCCTGACCTATTGGGACTCGAGCCGCACGCGCAAGCGCTCGAGCTGCGTGCGCACCGAACCATCATAGACGGTTGAGCCGAGGCGCACCACCGCTCCCGCAATCAACGCGGGATCCAGCTCATAGTGCGCTTCCACTCGCCGGCCGCTCAGGCGCTCGAGCGCCGCCCGCAGTTGCTTCTTTTCGCGTTCCTTCAAATTCCGCGCCGAAATTACATTCGCCCGGGCCACGCCTTCCAGCGCGTCGAGCTGCGCCTCGAAGGCCTGTTGAATTTCCGGAAGGAGCCTCACGCGGCGCTGATCGATGACCACAAACAAAAAATTGCGCAGCGTACGGCTGGCGCCCATTCGCTCCACCAGCGCCTGCGCCACGGCGTGCTTATTGGCACGCGATACAGCCGGGCTGCCGAGCAGAATCCCCAGCTGCGCTGATTCCCGCAAGAGCACGAGAAAATCGCGGAATTCGTCCCTCATTGTCTCCGCATTTTTCTGCGAAATGGCAACATCGGCGAGCGCATCGGCGTAATGTTGCGCGATGGTTCTCAAGACGCGGCCCTCGCGAGTTCGCCCACAAAAGAGGAAAAAAGCGCCGCCTCTGCCGCGGCATTCATCTGCTCTCGGATCAGCGCCGCCGCTCGGTCCGTGGCCAGCTTTGCGGCGATGGCGCGAAGTTCTTGACTTCCGGCGCGCTCCGCTGCGGCGATCTCGGCGCGCGCGGCCTGGCTGATCTTTTCGATGTCGGACTTCGTCAACGCTCGGATTCGCTCTCGGTCCGCAGCCGAATCGCGCTCGGCAGCGCGCCGCTCCTGCTCGATTTCGGTTTCCACGCGCGCCAGCTTTTCGGCCGCTTCCCGAAGCTCGCGCTCCACAACGGCACGGGTTTGGTTCGCCTCCTCGATGGCCTTGCCAATGGCCCGCGCCCGGACCCGAAAATAAGGCGCTCCGAATTTGGCGATGAGATAGGCAAGCGCGCCGAACACCAAAAGAAAATTCAGCCATCGGAAGACGGTGCCGATCGGCATGCTGGCCACATCTGGGGAACTCTCTTGAGCCAAGGCGGGAAGGGAGAAAGCAAAGAGTGCCACTCCGGCGCTAAGCACAGCGGCACGACCCAAAGAGCACCTGCCCGCCACAGTCTTCATCAAACCTCGCGCGCCGGGCGGGGGTGCATTTGCGGTTGAGGTTGCAGAATGGCGCGGGCGATCTCTTCTGCCAGTTGATCGCTGCTGCGGTCGAGTTCCACGCGCGCAGCTTGGATTTCCGTACGGATACGTCCTTTGGCCTCTTGTATCTCCTCGTTGGCGCGCTGGCGCGCTTGCTGGATGGAGGCCGCCCGCTCAGTTAGCACAACCCGCCGCGCCGCTTCCTGCTCCCGGAACAGTTCTGCGCGAGCTTTGCGCAAGGCTTCCTGGTATGCGCGGCTCGTTTCCTGGGCGCTCTTGCGCAGCTCTTCGGCCTGGCGTCGGGCCCCTTCGATACGGCTGCCGCGCTCCCGCACGACACGTTCGATGGGACCGAAAAACGACCAGCGTAGGAAGAGATAAAAAAGAAAAACCAGGACGGCCGTCGGTGTTGCGGCCAGAAACAGGTCACCGAGCTGTTTCAGAATTTCCATGAGAGGCTTGCGCCGTCAACCCGCATTCGCTGCCGAAATACTTTGCATGACAAAAAAGGGGCCAGAAGCCCGCCCTGCCGACCTGGACACACTTAGACAAAGGAGAAAATTTATAGCATCCGCACTGCCTTCCGTCAACGCCCGTGCTGACTTTCGATTCCAAGCGGCGGCTCGTTTGACCGTGCTTTGCAGCGGCAGCTATAATTCATATCGGCGCGGAAAATGAGTATTTCCGGGCGCGTCCAACGCGTCCGGCCACCTCACTGCGTTCGATGCAAATGATGCGGCGCCGATTGCGCTTGCCGCTATCCTTATCAACCTGCGGGTGCCAGCCGGATGGAACGCGTGGCGCCGGCCTCAGGAGCGAGAGATGCTGAAAGCGACGCAACTGCGTCCAGGAATGATTATCGTTCATGACGGCGACCTGTATTCGGTCCACAGCGTGGACCATCGCACGCCCGGCAACAAGCGCGGAGCCATGGCCACGCGCATGCGCAACCTGCGCAGTGGATCCACCATCGACTACCGTTTCCGCGCCGAGGATTTTGTCGAACGCGCCGTGCTCGATGAGGTCGAATTCCAGTATCTCTACTCCGATGGCGAAGGCTACCACTTCATGAATACGGAAAGTTTCGAGCAGCTCAGCGTGAGCGGAGAGGTGCTCGGCGACGCCGTCAATTACCTCATACCCAATCTGGTGCTGAAGCTCGAATTCTACGAGGGCAAGCCCATCGGCGCCCTTCTGCCCGATACTGTGGACCTGACAGTGGTGGACACCGAACCCACGGTACAAAAAGCTACCGCCAGCGCGGTGATGAAACCTGCAAAGCTCGAGACCGGCTTGACCATTCAGGTTCCGCCATTCATTTCCAATGGGGACAAAGTTAAGGTAGATACCTCAGAAGCGCGCTATGTCCAGCGCACACAGTAACTTATAGATAAGACAAGCTGCCGGCGATCCCCCAGATTCTCCCGATCTTGCAACTAGACAATCTGCTCTGCTCGCGCGTTCCGTTTTCCGAATACTCGTGACACGCCACGGTCACAAACGCAGGTCCCATTTGCTCCCAGTGGGCCGTCGCAAATGCTAACGAGCTCTTCGCCGAGTTTTCCGGATTGAGCGCCCGGTCTCGCCGGGCAAACCGCTCGTCGTCTCTTTCAATGAGGGTGGTTCAATCGGTCCGGCGTATTCGAGGTAGGTTTTGATGGAAGCTACCACCATGCGGGCTTCCATTCTGATTCCGAAGTCGACACCAGCTAGGAAAACCCGAGCCCAGACATCACAATGACAATGCCCTTGTCCAAAATCCGGTCAAGCAAGTCGACCATACTGGTCTGGCGGGTAGCACCTCGGACCATCAGTTTCAATGGCATCTTTGGCGTCACCGCAGCCTTGGAAGGAATGCCAATCTAGAAGGGCGCGAATGGATGCCGAGTCCAGCAATGAGGGTACTAGCAAGACTGGAATACTTTCTTTGAGCCCCGTCAAACTTCTGTAAGGGAGTGACGCCAGCCCCGACGAAAATGCAAATTTAGACCGCCGAGTTAGGCCACGGGAAGCCCAATAAAATAACCCTGCGCAACATTTTTTCATCTGCTCGTCTCGGCGCAATTAAAAAAAACGTGTTAGGGGGAATGCCGG
>QHYQ01000268.1 GCA_003224175.1 Acidobacteriota bacterium | reverse complement strand
TCTCTGGTTCCTGTGCGGGCCGTGGTCGTGCTTGGATTCAGCCCCGCCATCAGCGAGCGCTGATGGCGGGGCTTTTTCTTCTAAACCAAACAACCACTGGTTAAAATCATTCCGCATGTAGCGCCCGCGATATTCCTTAATCCGTCCGGCGCTAGCAAGACGATTCAGTGTTTGATGTACACGAGCGCCCGGATTGGAATGGCGGTCTATGTCGTAACCGTAGAATCTCAAATTCTCCATGACTTCAAGCGGAGCGAGGGGCTGACTCGCTCCATTTATCAGACCCTCGATAGCCTCTCCAATGGCCAGTCGGTTTTGCATATCCCTTTGGATGGCTTCCGCCTTTTCGGCCTCGTGGAGGTTTACCGCAAGGTTTCTCAACAGCCCTTGCAGCCGATAGACTTCAAAATTCGATTCGTTCTGTTTTTGGAGAGCATGCGCAAGCTGCTGCCGCGTCTCTTCCATGGCTGCCTTGAGATGGTCAGTGGTCATTGTTCGCAATCCTTGTTTAGTAACTTGGTTTAGTAACTCCAAGGGCCGAAAAGCGCGTCACGCTACTCAGGTCCGCCTTCACTCCTGATGGATTTATGGGGACGGGAACGTTGATTGACCGGCAACCACCAGTCCTTCTGCCCGAAACGTACCGATCATCACCGTCACATGACTCCCGGGCTTTACTTGCCGGCTTTTGTTGGAGAACGCCATCCAGTATTCGCGGCCATTTTCAGGCGTGGCTACTTGGCGTAATTGGCCGACCTGTTCCAGCTCGGGGATTTGGAGCGCAAGGCCATCCTTCTCGTCGATGAGATACGGGATGGCCTTCTTGTCATTCAGTATCTTGGCCTTGTCGGCATCGACCACGCGATAGCTGAACCGGATCAAGGAGCCGGAGGCGGTTTCCCTGACAACGACGTCGTCGATACCCCAACGCCTCCGGTAGTATTCGGCCTGTCGCTGGCTTAAAACTGAGGACGGAACAACCTTCGGAGCCGGAGAGGCCGCAGGCGTCGCGACGGGCTGCTGATCTCTCCCCTGAGCAGCCTGGGTTAGAGCACAAGAAATACAAATGCTGCTCACGAGTAGTCCCGCGAGCAGCATGATCTTTCGATATTTTGTAGTGTTGCTGGACATCACTCTTACTATACCGCGGCTCTCGGTAGACCGCGGTTTGGGGTCCGGGGGATGATTCGAACCGATCACCTCCGGAGGTCAGCTCAGTTGCCGTCGAAGCTGCTCGCGAGTAACCCGCGAGCAGCTTCGTGTGGCGTGTTAACCATCAACTATTGATTCGGATACGGCGGAGCCAGGTTAGCTCCCGAGGCCCCCGTGTGGTTGTAGTTACCCAGTGGCGTTTGCGGTGTATTTGTTGTATGGGACAAGGTCGCGTTGGATAAGGACAGCGGACCGTAAAACATGTTAATCCAGTTGCTGCCTTCGTCTATGGTTGCCGCCGGGGTCAGGGTGAACGCCGGGAGCGGCGGAGTAAGGGAATCCGGAACGCCCCCGGGCACGGTCATGGATACTCCTACCGTTCCTGGCTGGATGCATCCTTGAGCATTGGCATGGCCATTAGTCCCGCTGCAGAGCGCGGGCGCAATCTCTGGGGGCACACGCGAGCCGTTGCAATACTGGGCCCCAAAGCCCGGGTTGGCAGAACGGTTTCCGTTGCCGTTGTAACCGCTGGTTATGATCGAGTGCGTCGGAGTGAGTGTAAGTCCTGACTGATGGTTCGTGGCTGAAGTATCGTTATAGACGCCGATGTCCCAATAAGTCGGGGAGCCGGTGCCGGTGCAGGCGCCCGTCGTACCTTGAGTCAACACGGGATTCAGTTGGACCACCGGCGCCGCCGTGATGTAGAACGAGCGGTTCTGCCAGAAGACGTCATTGTCCAGCACCGGGTTCGAGAAGGTCGTGCACTGCGCATGGCCCGTAGGGCAGACGACGCTGGGGTTGGTGAACGCCCGGGCCAAGTTCGCGCTGTGATGTTCTGTCACCAACCCTGCCGGCTGAATCTGCGAGGTAGTGACTGCGCTGCCAGTGCAGCTTGGATTGTTGTTCGGGTCGCAGGGCGTGCCGCCGGAGCGGGGGTTGCCCGGTGGGGGTATGTTGCCATTGGGGGCTCCCAGCGAGTCGAAGACTACACCCGCGGAAGCGGTACTATCGTTGGACGCCACTGTGTTGCCGCTAAAGTTCACGACTACGGCGTCGAGGAGCGAGACTCCCCCTCCGGTCCAACCGGCGACGTTATTGGCGAAAATGTTGTTGGTGATCGAGACACAGTACCAATCGGTGGTGCCAGGGCGACACGTACCCGGTGTGCTGGGGTTATTTAGTATGTCATTTCCGTTAACGTGCAACAGCGCCAGGCCGCCGCCGCTGCCTTCTTCGGATGTGTTGCCCTGGAGCACGTTGTCGTGAATTCTGAGTCCGGGTCCTGTGCCGTCGGAAAGTGCAGGAGGACAGTCAAAGTCGACCGCGGCGTTCTCGCAGTTTATTGTCGGAGTGGCCCCATCCGGCGCCGCACCTAGCACGGCAACGCCACCGCCGTTGGTAACCAGCGACGGGTTTATGCTCTGATTGAAGACGAACCAGTTGTTTCCGATTTCTCCATTCCAGATGAACCCATGGTGAGAAAAACCACCACCGTCACCCGAGCTCCAATTTCCACAAACCCAATTGAAGTTGAATCGATAGTTATCGGAACCCGTGCAGAAGGTTACACCGCCCGCCGATGCCGGGGTGTTGGAGTTTAATTCGTCGCCGTACGCAGCGTTGGAGGTGACCGAGTTGTGATGGACGTTGACGTGTGTGTCGACAGCCAGCGCTTGCGCGACGGTACCCACGAGAGTGGGGTCCGCCGTCTCCATCTGGCCGATGGTGATGCCTCCGGTCAGAGTCCCGCCATTTGCGGTGACATGGGTGTTGGCGATTTCCAGATTATGGGCCCAGCCGTGGACGAAGATACCGCCACCGCCTTGGGAACTGTTGGTGATGGTTAGGCCATCGATGCGCGATCGGTTGCAAAGGAAGTTGCTCCTATAGAATAAGGACGAGGGGTTGCAATCCCCCAGACCGTTGTTAAAACCATTGTTAGTGGTCGTGCCAGTCAGGGCATTGAGCGGAATGCAGCCGACGTTACCAATCGGATTGCAATTCGCCGTATTGTTGTTCTCCAATCCTTTGGCGACAACGGTAATGCCCCCGCCTTCGTATGCGCCCATCAACGTCGGTTCCTGTAAGAGTTCCGCTATGTTGCCGTTGAGGGTAGCATCCCAACCGACGACGGGCTCCAGCATGAGGGGATCCACGATGCTCTGGGTCGTCAACAAACCGGTCACCGAGCCATAGAAGGGACACTCGCCCGAGGGGAATTCAGTCGGGAAGGCGCCGTTTGGATCGTACGGGTTGTAGGCCGACGTCCCGTTCGGGTTGGTGGCGCTCGCGTTGTTGTTGATGAAGCCGCCGTTCAATGCCAAGCCAAAGAGGCAGTTAACCTTCCTGCGCCAAGGCTCGAGCAGCTTGCCGGCTGGGTGCGTGTTCGCGTTCAGGGTAACGGCGCCATCGCCAATGCCTTGCAACTGGACCGGCTGCCACATGATCACCATCTCGTTGTAGATGCAGGAGGTCTGAGCTGGAGTCGTTCCAACCGGTCCCGCACAACCCACGATGATGAGGTCGCCTGGGGCGGCGCTATCAATGGCGTTCTGGATCGCGTTGTTCGTGGTATTCGGCCCCGGGACAAAGGTTGGAGTTTTCCCGCCAACGGTAACGGTTATGGCGTCGATGGATTGCCTGCCGTTGGCAGCCCTGACCACCAGTTCGCCGCACTTTGGGCCACTCGGTTGTGCCACGTTGCACAAAGGCACAGTTGGGGGCACGGTGCAAGTCATCTGGAGGTCGCCACCGCTGCAGGTCGCGGCGACACCACCGATGGTTACGGTGGCGCCTGTGCCAAAACCGTAGTGGCGCGTGACGGTTTTCTGGTTATACGGAGCTGTGCTCGCAGCCGGCCCAGAGTAGGCGTGATCGGGCACCACCTGGTCGCCCACCGCGTTGATGGTCAAGGAGTGACCTGCTAAGCTGACCCAGGGTCCCTTGGCGTTGGCGTTACCGCCGATCGCATCGCCAAGCACACTCTTGATCATCGGGGTGGTATCCGGGTAAGCGCAATCCGGTGGGTTGTAGCCCTCCGCAAACGCCGAGACCGGAACCACGGGCGTGTCCAGGTAAGCGGCATCGCCCGGCATGAACGGGTTTTCGTAACAGAAGACGCTATACGCCGGGTTGTAGTATGGATCGTTGATGAACTGTCCTGCGTGCAGAGGATCGGGGATCGGACCCGGATCGTTCATGCACGTCACCATCATGTTGGGAGCGTAACCGGTAGGATTGGGCGGGTCGACCTCCCAAGTCGAATACACCAGTCCATTGAAAATGCCCCACTGGTCCGAATATACGCGGGAAACCTCGGCTCCATTGGAGTCCCGGATGGATACCGGCACATTGGGGATGGCAAATTTCTCGCCGAAAGCGGGCGAGGCGGGGTCAAATTCGGAAGAGAAGTCGTCGGAGATGAACCCCGTGAACGTCGTGGCTTTGGGCGTCATGGTATAGATGAAGAAATCCGCGTTCGCCTGCATCTGATTGTCGAGAGTGATCTCCTTGCGATCGCACAGACGACGCAAAGAACCGGCGAAAGGCGCAATTTCGCCGGATTCCGGGGAAATGCTCAAATAATCCGGGACGATGCGCATGAGCCCAACGCACGGCGCGCTCTGCTGGATGTTTCCGCCCGGTCCGAAACTCCCGAAGGAAGTGCGGCCCAGGTTCGTGCTTGGTTTGCCGTTATTGGTAATTAACGGCGTCCCTCCCGGCCCGAAAGGCGGCGTGTAAGGCCCTGAGGTTCCATTTACACCACTAGCGGCTGTATAGGGACCTGAGTACGAGGGATTGATCGAATCGAGTATGGCCTGGTCGGGCACGATGAAAATATTACCTAGGCCGCCGAACTGAGATGCTACAGGGGCGATATATTGGTCCCCAATGAGGAGGTTCAGGTCTTCCTCCTTACTCAACTGCCAGCCTGGAGGCAAGACCATCTCGGTGACGTACGTGCCCGGCGTTAGGATTTTCGGGGCCGCGCCGGTTTGACTCGCGGCGGGGTTGGTGATAGTGGCGCAATTGTAAGGCGTTGTGTTTCCCGCAACTGTGAAGGTTGCGCCTGTCAGGCACGACTGGCTGGGGAACTGATACAAACCATCATAGACCGCCGGCTGTGCCTGGTTGAGGTTGTGGTAGCTGTCATAGCATTTGTACTGCGAGCTGTTGGGCAGTGCGGGTGCGGTACCGGGAGAGAGGTAGTTCCTCGTGCCGGATAGTGTATAGGTGAAGAATGGATCGGTCGTAGGATCCTGGCCGGGGCAGTTCATGTTGGGTATACCAGCCCTAGCACCCGATCCGAAGCCCTGGGCCCAAGAATCCCAACTTGTAGTTTGGGTGGTGTCCACAAGAGTGAGACTTGTCGTACCATCCGGGGCCGTGCTCTCCTTATAGAGGTTCATGGTGACATTCGGAACCAGCGGTTCCCAGAGGTTCTGGAAAGTCATCTGTGGGTCATCGAAAGGCCGCGTGGTGGCGTTCACGACATGGCCGCGGATGCCTCCGTTTTCATTAGCAGCGTACGGTATCTTGCCCCAATCCATTATGTTGAACTGGCTGACGCCGCCCTGCCAGCCTTCTACGACATCGCTACCGGGATCAATTCGTGCGGTTGTGCCGCCCGGTCCACCGACAGGTGGCTTGCCCGAACCGCTATCGGTGCAGTCCGCAGTTGAGCAGTAATACGCCCCAGGTACTCTCAGATTGGTGGGGAGCGGGAAAGTCTCCTTCGAGTTCAGCACTCCCTGGAAAGAGGAGCCGGTGGTGGTGCCGTTACCTACCGGTGCAGGACCGTCCACCGGTCCTCCGGCGTCGTTAACAACGTGGACACCAGTGTCGCGGAAGCGCGTGGTATCGGACTCCACGGTGTACCAGTTAAATAGCGGAAAGGTTTCGTCGAAGCGGGAATTGCCGCCAATATCGCTAAGCAAGGTGTTGACAAATTTGCCGTTGCGTTGGCGGATCCGAGTCGGAACCTGTAGCAGCCCCGGACTCAAAACCGGGTCCAGGCTTCCATCTGGAAGCAACACAGGCCTGCCTAACTGTCCCACATCCATGTAGGTTCTGTTCCAGAGGTGAGTCTGCCAGGTGAAATACGGTACGCTAAGAGTCTTGGTCTGGCCGCCGGTTACGTTCACCGCTCTGCTGGAACCGTCCACGATAACGTCGTCCCACTGGTCGAATACTACGAGTCCATAATCACCGTCGGGAACGCCACTAGCGTTGACGGTGTCAAAATTGAAGTTCCCATCCGGATCGCACTTGGCGAAGGCGATCGTGGCGCCATCCGAATCGCCCAGGGCAGCGTAGCAGTTGGTATACCCCAACATTGCGTAATTGCGCGGATCGCCCGGGAAAGTTCCTGGGGAAAAGACCCCGCCACTATAGAGTTGCTCATTCGGCGAACGCGCCTGGTGCAAGTTCGTGACCTGGCCCTTGATATGGTTGCGGCATGGCGCGGTTGTCGTTCCGCCGCACATAGCTTTCAATCGTGCGTTGATATGCTTGGGGTTGGCCATTCCGAAAAACACGTGGAATCCACCGGGTCCAAACTCCTGAAAGTAGGCAGGTTCACCCGGCTTGATGAAAGAGTCCAGTTTGGGGCCGCCGTCCAGCGTGTTCGTCTGATGCCATTCCTCGCCGTTCGCCTCTCTGGTAGCTCCAGGATGAGGAGTAACCGCGAATTTCCCTTGCATGAGGTTCTTAATAACGGCCTGGCCCGTGAGGGGTGACGGTGTCTTACCGTCTGACTCGAATTGCGGGCACACAATGATCACGCCAATGCCGACACCCGGCTGCGTTTGGGAAATCGGGCAGGCGTCTAGTCCAGTGCTCGGATCGATGGTTCCGTTCAACGCGTTGGTTAGCGGCACGTTGAACATGTCATAGGTCATCTGCCCGGTATTGTCGCCGATGCCGCCCGCAGTGTCCCAGAGTATGATCTGGAAATCGCCCAGGGGAACCTCCTGGGTCGCCAAAGTGTCCACTCCTCCTCCGGTGTCCGGCTCACCGTTGAGCGGGTAGTCATCCTCGAAAACGTACGCGGTGACCGTGGCCGTCGGGAGAGGGTTCTGTTGCAAGTTCACGATCACCGGAGCGAAGGTACATGGATTCGCCGTGCAGGTCGCGGGGACTGGAATCGGAGCTCCACCCATGACGTGTCCGCAAGAGGAAGTGGTTGTTATTCCCGTGGGTTGTGTCCCAGGAGCGCAATTGGCCGGGTTAGTCGGGTCCTTAGTATTCCCGGTATTGAATGCATTCGTGGAGTCGCCTGGCAAAATCGAGATGTAATAGGAGGCCGGCGTCCCGTCGGGATTGGTGGCCGCCAAGTGGGCCTGAATCGGAAAGGAGGCGGGCAGTTGCGTCGCGCCGACAGTGCAAATGCCGTAGCCGTCGCATGCAGCCTGGACGTGCTGCTGGTAGGTCGGAGAAGCCGGATTGGCGTCGTAGACGGTCTGGCCTTGCTCGCAACTCTTCGGGCCCGTGCAGCCTTCCGCTATGACCGGAAAGAAGCTCGTGTGGAAATTGGTGGCCGGGGTGGGAGGCGCTACCGAGCCAGCAGGCAGAGCTGGACAGCCCGCCGGCCTGGCGGCGGTGCCGGTATTCACCTGGCACGCGGGATTGATCGGGAAGGTGAGGTCTTGCTCGATGATCCACTTATAGTCGCTGATCGCAACTTTGGTGTTCGCATCCCGCACCGTCACGCTCAGGTTGCTGGGAGTCGGGAAGTTCAGCGTCACGGTCGCAGTATTACTGAGTATGTTTTGCGAGTTTTTGGCCTGGTACGTGAATGTGCAACCAGCGACAGGACAAAGCGAGGTTGCCGGCTTTGTTACCGTGAAGGAGCCATCCGCGTTCTGGAAGACAGTCACAAAGGCTTGCGCTTTAGTTACAAATACAGCT
>QHYQ01000267.1 GCA_003224175.1 Acidobacteriota bacterium | reverse complement strand
CGCGTCGAGAAAAGCGACGAACGCCACGGCATCTTTCTCTGCCGCGCCAGGAGCATTAATCGAAGCCATGAGCGGCTGAATCTTTGGCATGTCGGTCTGGAAGTTGAAAGATGAAACTTTGTCCGTGTCGAAGAAAGGCGCCTTGCCCACGCGATAGAAGGGGTTTGGCACGAGCACCGAATAGCCTTCGGCGGCAATGCGCTTGCCGATGTCGCGCATCACGGGGCGCAAGCCGAACGCGTCCGCCCAAATCACCACACCGGGATGCGAGCCGGTGCTCGGATGAATGAACGCAGCGTCGCACATGCCATCGGGACTCTTGACTGTGACATCGGACTCCACAACGGGCATCGCGGCTGATGCTGGACCCGCGGCAGCGACAATGCCAGCGGCCACCGACATGGCGATGAAATCGCGCCGTGAGAGATCGCTATCTGCCTCAACCTGTTTCTCGGAATCGTGCTTCTCATCGATCATTGGCTCGCTCCTTAGCTTGTAAGCGTTTTTGGCCCCGAATTTCGGTGTCCACTCCGCTTTCGTGCCAAACCCTATGCCAGCCACCCTCGGAGTGTCAAGCTTGGATCTAGCGCCCGATACTTCAACTCGTCCGGCACCGCGAGGTGGCTGAGGGTGGCGGCTTGTGTTAGGATGCGCGGTTTAGGACGATGCTCAGACAATACGTCCCCATCCTGATTTTTGCAGTGCTGGCGATGGCGTTTCCCGCCGTTACGTTGGTTCTCTTCAAATACATCCGGCCGGATTCACGAGCGATAGGGGCTAAGCTGAAGCCTTACGAATGCGGCATCCCGCCGGAGGGCGACGCACGCGGGCGTTATTCGGTGCGTTTTTATATTGTGGCGATTCTGTTTGTGATTTTCGACGTGGAGACGATTTTTTTGTTTCCGTGGGCGGTTCTATTTTCGACGCGTGAGGAAGGCTACCGGCTGACGCCGATTTATGGTTTGGCGAGTGTGTTTGTCTTCCTGGGGATTTTGATCATTGGTTATGTTTGGTTGTATCGAAAAGGCGCTCTGGAGTGGGTATAAACCAAGAACAGAGAGAGCGGCGTTCCCGGCAGGATTTCGCGGCCGGGAATTTTTTTGTGCGGTTGCCTTGTGTAGTGGCGTGTGTTAGAAACTACGGTTCGGGTTTGAACGCTTTTGTGCGTGTATGCGCGGAGTTTTGGCGCTGCGAGAGCGTGAGTCCGGCAGGCCGGACTCCAAACACCGGACGATAGCAGAAGCTTTTGCGCTCCTTTCGGGCTCATGACCAACGATTCTGAGGAAAAGCAGCCGCCTCGTCCAGCCGAGGCCGAAAAGCCTGCGGGTACTCCTGCACCTTCTGCTTCCCCTTCTGCTTCGGGCGGAACGCCATCGGGCGAGACACCGGGTAAGCCGGCGGCTCCTTCGGCTCCCGTGGCAGCGGCGAAACCGCCAGCGGCAATAACGCCGCCGAAGCCAGCGGCGCCTGCGGCCCCCGCGAAACCGCCGGGGCCACCGCCGCCTCCGAAGGAAGCCCCGCCCAAACCGGCACCGCTCGATAATGATCTGGTGAAGCGCTATAAGGCGCGCTTTGGCGGCGCGGTAGTGGAGGCTTTGCTCGATCGCAAACAAGCCATCCTGGTGATTGCTGCGGACCGGCTGCTGGAAATTGCGCGATACAGCCGCGACGAGGAGCATTTCGATTTGCTCGTCGATTTAACGGCCGTGGATTGGCCCAAGCGCGAAAAACGGTTTGATCTGGTGCTGAATCTCTACTCGTTTTCGAAGAATGAACGCGTGCGCCTCAAGGCGCTGGTTGCGGAAAACGAACCCGTGCCGAGCGTCGAAAGTGTCTGGCCGACGGCCAACTGGCTGGAGCGGGAAGTCTACGACATGTTCGGGATTGTCTTTGAGGGGCACTCTAATCTGAAACGCTTGCTGCTGCCCGAGGAGTGGCAGGGCCACCCCTTGCGGAAGGACTACGACATTCTGCAGCAGGATGAGGCCTGGGTCCGCGAGAACCTGGGCATCGAGAGCGGTCAATAGCGGGGATGGCGGAGCGATACAATTTTGGTGCAGGGGCGGGCGGCGTCAACGTCGAGACCACCGTTCTCGGTGCGGACGAAATCATTCTCAATATGGGGCCGCAGCATCCCTCCACGCACGGCGTGCTGCGCGTAAAGCTGCGTCTGGACGGCGAGAAGGTGGTCGGTTCGGAATGCGTGATCGGCTACCTGCACCGCGGCGTTGAGAAGATCGCGGAGCATCGCAGTTATCAACAATTCGCGCCGTACGTCGACCGGATGGATTACGTGGCGGCGGTGTCGAACGGTCTGGGTTACTGCGAGACAGTGGAAAAACTATTGGGCGCAGAGGCCCCGCCGCGGGCGCGCGTGATCCGCACGATCCTCACGGAATTGCAGCGGATCGCGAGTCACCTTTTCTGGCTGGGGACGCATGCGCTGGATATCGGCGCGCTGACGCCGCTATTTTACTGCCTGCGCGAACGCGAGGAGATCCTGAAGATTTTCGAAAAGTATTGCGGAGCACGGCTGACCACTCATGCCTTCCGTATCGGCGGCCTGCAATACGAAGCCTACGATGAGCTGGAAAAAGACACCGAGCGATTTTGCAAGGACTTCGATAGGCGCGTCGACGAATACGAATCGCTGCTCACGGAGAATCGCATTTGGGTGGGCCGGACCAAGGGCATCGGAGTCCTGACTGCCGACGCGGCGATTGCCATGGGCGTTACAGGTCCGGTGCTGCGGGCGAGCGGAGTGCAGTGGGATATTCGCAAGTCGATGCCCTACGCGGCCTACGATCAGTACGAATTCAGCATACCAACAGGGAAAAACGGCGACACGTATGACCGCTACCTGGTGCGCCTCGAGGAGATGCGGCAATCGCGAAAGATCTGCCTGCAGGCCATCGAGAACATTCCGGCGGGTCCGATCCTCGGAAAAGTGGGCAAAGTACTGAAGCCGCCGCCGGGAGAGGTTTATCACTCGATCGAGGCGCCCAAGGGCGAATTGGGTTACTACATCGTGAGCGATGGCACGACGCAGCCGTATCGCGTGCGCATTCGCCCGCCGTCCCTGATTAATTTGGAAGCGCTGGACCAGATGATCCGCGGTCACCTGGTGGCGGACGTGGTTGCGGTGATTGGGACGCTCGACATTGTGCTGGGGGAAGTGGATCGTTGATCGACACGATCATGCCCTACGTTTTGCCGGTGCTCTTTGCGCTGGTCATTGTGGCGCTGCTGCCGCTGGTAGCCGGCTACATCGTGCTGGTCGAGCGCAAGGTTATGGCGGACATGCAGGTGCGCCTGGGGCCGATGCGCGTGGGGCCGCACGGACTCTTGCAGCCGATTGCCGACGCGGTGAAGCTTCTGCTGAAGGAAGACATCATCCCGGAAAGCGCGGACCGGCTGGTGTTTTGGGGCGCGCCGCTGATCTCGGTGACGACGGCGATGGTGGCGCTGGCGGCGCTGCCGATCGGTCCCTTCTTTCAGATCGCCGAACTGAATATCGGCCTGCTCTTTATCCTCGGCGTCAGCTCGCTGGGAATTTTTGGCATCGTGCTGGGCGGCTGGGCCTCCAATAGCCACTATTCGCTGCTGGGCGCGCTGCGCAGCGCGGCGCAACTCGTGAGCTACGAGACTTCGGCGGGCATGGCCATCGTGGGCGCGCTGCTGCTGGCGGGAACGCTCTCGACGCGCGGAATCGTGCAGGCACAGGCGCAGACCGAGGTGTGGTTCATCTTTGCGGCGCCCGTGGGATTCTTCATCTATCTGGTGGCATCGATCGCGGAAACCAATCGTGCTCCGTTTGATATGCCGGAAGCGGAATCGGAACTTGTCGCCGGCTACATGACCGAATATAGCGGCTTCCGCTGGGCGCTCTATTTTCTGGCCGAGTACACGAACATGATCGTGGTGGCGTCGATTGCGACGACACTCTTTCTGGGCGGCTGGCTGCGGCCGTTTGCGAGCACGTCCTACCTCGATTTTCTCGATTGGCTTCCGCCTCTGCTGATGGCGGGGGTCGCGGGGTATTGCTTCTGGCGCGCGCCTAAGCAGCCGGTGGCGGTGCAGAAGATGTTCATGGCGGCGGTGGGACTGCTATGCATCGTTCTGGCGCTGGTGCTGATCATGCCCATGGCGGCGCCGCGAGACTCCTTTCTGGCGTCCTCGAAGGCTGGAATCCACGGCGCATTCTGGTTCCTCTTCAAGGTGGGTGCGTATATCTACGTGTTTATGTGGCTGCGGTTTACGTTTCCGCGATATCGCTTCGATCAATTGATGCGCCTGGGCTGGCAATTCCTGGTACCGCTTTCGATCGTGAACGTGATGGGCATTGGTGTGGGCCTGGCGCTGCACCGGCAATTGAACTGGCCAGCGGCGCCGGCGCTGATCCTGGGGATCGTGCTCACGCTAGTAGCCGGGGCCTATCTTCTGGCGACGGGGGAAAAGCACGAACATCCGCGAGTTGGTGAAGAGGAAGAGGAGGAGACGCCGGTTAATGCTTGATCAGGTGGTCTTCTACTTCTTCGCGGCGCTGGCGATCGTGTCGGCGATCCTGGTGGTGACGCGGCGGAATGCGGTGCAGAGTGCCATTTTTCTGGTGACGGCGCTGCTGGCGACGGCGGGAATTTTTCTGAACCTGAACGCGGAGTTCTTATTTATCGTGCAGGTGATTCTTTACGCCGGCGGGATCATGGTGCTGTTTATTTTCGTGATCATGCTCGTGAATCTGGACGTTGCGCTGCATCAGGTGCAATTCAACCGGCAATGGTTTGTGGCATTGATCATATCGGCGGTGTTGGCGGCGCAGGTGGCTGCGGCCATTGCGGTCAGCCGGCGAACGCTGTACACCATGCCGGCGGCTCCTGCGGAATCCCTCCAGCCGAATACCGAGCGCGTGGCATTTTATTTGTTTCATACCTATGTGCTGCCTTTCGAGATTGCGTCGATTCTGCTGCTGGTGGCCATGGTCGGCGCAGTGGTCATGGCCAAAAAGAGGGTGTGAACGATGGTGCCGATCGGACATTACATCTTTCTGAGCGTGGCGCTGCTGGCCATCGGCATCGTGGGCGTCGTCACGCGGCGCAACGTGATCATCATCCTGATGTCCATCGAACTGATTCTGAACGCGGTGAACATCAATCTGGTGGCTTTCTCGCGGCTAGTGGGCTCGGTGGAAGGGCAGATCTTCGCTATTTTTATTATCACCGACGCCGCGGCAGAGGCGGCCGTGGGCTTGGGGATCATCATCGCCTTCTTTCGCAATCGCGAGACTGTATTAGCGGACGAAATGGACATTCTGAAGTGGTGACCCGCATAGAAGCGCCGGCTCCGAGTTTTCGGGGAACTCTTCATGCCGAGTGAGTTCTTCCTGGCCAGCATCTGGCTGATCCCGCTTTTCCCGCTGGCGGGCGCGGCGACCATGCTGCTCATCGGGCGGCGGCTTTCTAACAAGGCTGTGAGCTGGGTGGGCGTAGGCAGCGTGGGCCTGTCCGTGCTTTTTGCTTTTGGAGCCATCATGCAGTTGATTGCACGGGCTCCGGCAGCCCGCATTGTGGAGATCGTCCTGTTCGACTGGGTGCCAGCCGGAGTGATGCATACGATTCCCGGGCGGGTGGTGAACTTCAACGCGCAGTGGGGCATGCTGCTCGATCCGCTCTCTGCGGTGATGATTGGCGTGGTGACCGGCGTCGGCTTTCTCATCCACGTCTATTCCACCGGCTACATGGCCCATGAGGGCGGCTACTACCGGTTCTTCGGCTATCTGAACCTCTTCATGTTTTCCATGCTGGTTCTCGTGCTGGCGAATAATCTGCTGCTGCTTTTCGTCGGCTGGGAGGGCGTGGGGCTTTGCAGCTATCTGCTGATCGGATTCTATTTTCTGCGCAAATCGGCATCGGATGCGGGGAAGAAGGCTTTCGTCGTGAACCGCATCGGCGATGCGGGATTCATCCTGGGACTCTTCCTGCTGCTCAACGCGATTGGCACCTTGCGCTTCACCGAGATCGGCCCGGCAATCGAGGCGGGGGGATTCGCCGTGGGAAACGGCGTCATGACCGCTATCGCGCTGCTGCTTTTCGTTGGCGCGACAGGGAAGTCGGCGCAAATTCCACTTTACGTCTGGCTGCCGGACGCGATGGAAGGACCCACGCCGGTAAGCGCGCTGATTCACGCGGCGACCATGGTGACGGCGGGCGTATACATGATCACGCGGATGAACGTGGTCTTTCAGTTCGCGCCGATCGCCTTGGGTGCGGTGGCCACGATTGGCGCCGTGACGGCGATTTACGCCGCCAGCATGGGCTTGGTGCAGAACGATATCAAGCGCGTGCTGGCCTATTCGACCATCAGCCAGCTTGGTTACATGTTTCTGGCGCTGGGCGTGGGCGCATTTACGGCGGGAATTTTCCACCTGATGACGCACGCCTTCTTCAAGGCTCTGCTCTTTCTTGGTTCCGGCAGCGTGATCCACGCGCTTTCCGGCGAGCAGGACATGCGAAAGATGGGCGCGCTATGGGGCAAGATTCCGATTACGGCGAAGACCTTTATGGTTGCGACCATCGCCATTTCGGGAATTCCGCCGCTGGCCGGATTTGTTAGCAAGGACGCAATTCTGGCGGCCTCGTTCAACGCGCGGCCGTTGCTTTGGGGAATCGGGTTCGTGACTGCGGGTATGACGGCGTTTTACATGTTCCGGCTGGTGTTTCTCACGTTTTTTGGCGAATCGCGCGTGCCGCCGGACGTGGAGCACCACATTCACGAATCGCCGCGCTCGATGACGTGGCCGCTGATTATTCTGGCGATTCTCTCCGTCGTCGGTGGATGGATTGGCTGGCCGGAGTCCCTGGGCGGCAGCGATCATTTTGCGCGATTCCTGGACCCGGTGATCGCGCGGCATGCGGAAGTGATCGCCGCAGTGCCCGAGGCGACGCAGCACGCCACGGATTATGAATTGATGGCGGTCTCCGTGGCTGTGGGGCTGATCAGCATTTTTCTGGCATGGCTTTTCTATCTGCGAAGGACGTCCGTGCCGGGAACGCTCGCCGAGAAATCAGGCGGGCTCTATCGCTTGCTTTACAACAAGTATTACGTGGACCAGATCTACGATGCCATGTTCGTCAACCGAACGAAGGACCTGGGCACGACGCTGGGCGCGTTTGATGTGGGCATTATCGACGGACTGGGCGTGAATGGCGCCGGGTGGGTGACGCGCGCGACTTCGAACGTTTCCATGTTTTGGGACAAATGGATCATTGACGGGCTTTTGAACCTGACCGCGCGCATTGTGTGGATTTTCAGCTACCCGGTGCGCATGATTCAGAGCGGGCGGGTATCGAATTACGCGTTGCTGATCGTTTTGGGCGTCCTGCTCTTTTTAGGCTACTACCTGCGGGTGACCGGCGTGACGCTGCACAACATGCTGCGGTAGAGGGCAAGGGAGAATGCCAGTGAACCAAACTCACATCCTGAGCTGGATTCTTTTCACGCCGCTCATTGGTGCGATTGTGCTGCTGTTTATTCCGCGCGAGCGCGACAACGCGCACCGCGTGGTTGGCAACGTATTCGGCATCCTCGGCCTGATCGTTTCACTGCCGCTGATCTGGCGATTTCAGATCGGAACGCCCGGCTATCAGTTCCGCGAAAATTACGACTGGATTCCTTCCATCGGCGCGCACTACACGCTGGGAATCGACGGCATCAGCTTCCTGCTGGTGATGCTGACCACGATCCTGGGCGCGATTTCGATTCTCTCGTCGTGGAGCGCGATCCAGAACCGCAAGAAGGAATACTACATTCTCTTCCTGTTGCTGCAGACGGGCATGCTGGGCGTCTTCATGGCCCTCGATTTTTTCCTCTTCTCGCATTCTGTTCTGGGGCTTCTTCTTTGCGTTTGCCATCAAGGTGCCCATGTTTCCGTTTCACACCTGGCTTCCGGATGCGCACACCGAGGCTCCTACCGCAGGCTCGGTGATCCTGGCCGGCGTCCTCTTGAAGATGGGCACGTATGGATTCATCCGTTTCTCACTGCCTCTTTTGCCCACCGATGCGGTGGCGAGGCAGCACATCGTCAACATTCTGATGGTGCTTTCGATCATCGGCATCATTTACGGCGCGCTGGTGTGCATGATGCAAAAAGATATGAAGAAGCTCATCGCCTACAGCTCGGTGAGCCACCTGGGCTTCTGCACGCTCGGCATTTTTGCGCTGAACCCGCATGGCCTCTCCGGCAGCGTCATCCAGCAGATCAACCATGGAATTTCCACCGGCGCGCTCTTCCTTATTGTGGGCGTGCTGTACGAGCGTCGGCACACCCGATTGATTTCCGAATACGGCGGGCTCTCCACGCCCATGCCAAGTTTTGCGGCGATCTATCTGATTGCCACGCTCAGCTCGCTCGGCCTTCCACTGCTCAATGGCTTTATCGGCGAATTTACGATCCTGAGCGGCGTCTTCCAGGTGAGCTTTCGCTGGACGGCATGGGCTGTGGTCGGCATCGTGCTGGGCGCTGCGTACCTCTTGTGGCTTTACCAGCGCGTCATGTTCGGCCCGGTGACGAATCCGGTGAACGAGCACCTGCCGGATTTGAATCTGCGCGAATACGCGACGCTGGTGCCGCTGATGCTGCTGGCGTTTTGGATCGGGATTTATCCCAAGCCGCTCTTTCGCGTGCTGGACGTGCCGGTGCGGCAGATCGTGCAGCAGGTGAATCCGGGCTATTACAACTCGGCCACCGCACAACGCTGGGGCGAAAAGGCTCCTGTGGTAGCGGCGAACGAACCGGCTCGGACTAAGCCGGACGCGACCAGAAACCCGTTTGCTTTGGCTCCTGCACCGGTAATCGCGGCATCTGCCGCGCCGGTGGCGGCAACCGCTGCGGAGAAGCGCTAACCGCATGGATACCGCCGCATTTCGCCACGATTTCTTCCTGATCCTGCCGGAGGTGGAACTCGCGCTTTTCGGGCTGGCGATTCTCCTTTTCGATTTCATGCTGGGCGTGAAAGACAAAGCGGGCAATGCGTTTTTTGCCATGGTGGGCGTGATCTTCAGTGGCTATTCACTTTACCGGCTGCGGACGCTTGGTCCGGGAGCGGTGGGCGGCTTCAACAACTCGATTGTGGTAGACCCATTTTTCCTGTTTTTCGGGATGATCTTCCTGATCGCCACGGCGCTGGTGATTCTGCTCTCGGTGCGCTACCTGGAAATTGAAAACGAACATCACGGCGAATATTACGCGCTGCTTCTGTTTGCCACCATCGGGATGATGTTCATGGCTTCAGGCTACGACCTCATCGTGCAGTTTCTGGGCTTGGAGACCATGGCCATCAGCTTTTATATCCTCACGGGCTTTTTGCGGCACCAGCGGCGTTCGAATGAAGCCGCCGTGAAATATCTGCTGCTGGGAGCGTTCAGCTCGGGCCTGCTGGCCTATGGGTTCTCGCTGCTGTATGGAATCAGCGCCATGGCGGAGATCAATGGGCCGCTGGGATTGCCGCTGCAGGTGCCGCCGCGCACGAATATTGACGTGGTGCGCACGGCGCTCGAGCTGCGCGGGCCAACGGATTTGCTGGTAATTCTGGCTGTGGTAACGGTCGTGGCGGGACTTTTCTTCAAGGTGGCGGCCGTTCCGTTCCATCAGTGGGCGCCGGACGTCTACGAAGGCGCGCCGACAACCATCACCGCGTACGTCAGCGTGGCGTCGAAAACAGCGAGCTTCGCTCTGCTGCTGCGGCTCTTCCTTTATGCCTTCTGGTCTGTGCGCGTGAACTGGGTGGGAATCATCGCGGCGGTGGCCATTGCTTCGCTGACGCTGGGCAATTTCGCGGCGATCACGCAGACCAACGTCAAACGACTGCTGGCTTACTCATCGATCTCGCACGTCGGCTACATCCTGCTGGGCCTGGTGGCGGCGATGAGCGGGCCGGATGGAAACGAGACGGGGCTGAAGGGGATCGCCTTCTATCTCTTTGTATACGCTTTCATGACCATCGGCGCCTTCGCCATCATCATTGTGCTGCGGCGGCAAGGGCTGATCGGGGATGAGCTTGACGACCTGAACGGTCTTTACCAGCGCAGCCCGGCATCGGCGGTGCTGTTGCTCATTTTCATGCTCTCTCTCGCCGGAATTCCGCCGCTGGCCGGATTTGTGGGCAAGTACTACATCTTCCTCGCGCTGATCGAGACGGGGCACTATTATCTGGCGCTGTTTGGCGCGCTCTATATTGTTCCCGCGCTTTATTATTATTTCCGCATCGTCGTGCACGCCTGGCTGCGCGAACCGGCTGGCGAAGCGCGGACGCGGGTGACGCCGGGGCAATCGGTGGCGCTGGCGGTAATGGGTTTTGTCACGCTGGTCGCCGGTATTTATCCCGAGCCTTTTATTCGCTTGGCAACTTATTCGTTGACCTTGCCCTCAGTACTCTTTGCCCGATAAAGATCGAGATTCGAAGCTTCCCCCGTCGCCAAGCCGCGATCCGAACGGGTTTGCCCGGCAGCTTGCGAACGTTATGGATCTGCCGTTTGTGCTGGTCGGAAGCGTGGTGATCGGCGCGGGACTGGGTTATTTACTCGACAAGCGATTCGGCAGCTCGCCGGTTTTTGCTTTGCTCCTGGGCGTGCTTGGATTTGCCGGCGGTATGTATGAAGTGATCCGGCGGCTCTCGGTAAGGCGCAAGAATGGGGAGTGAGCCCTTTGGAAGCGCAGCGCTGCGCCGAATCGAGTGGCTGACGCTGGCGCTGGGCGGCGCGGGCACGGCGTGGGCAGGGTGGCGCTGGGGGTGGCGGGGAAGCGCAGGGCTGGCGGTGGGAGCCATGCTTTCGTGGGTAAATTTTCGGTGGCTCAAAGGCAGCGTGCAGGCGTTTGGCCGCGCGGCCACGGCGCAGGCGGGTTCGCAGGACGTTCGCGTGCCCACTAGCGCCTACATCAAGTTCTTTGGGCGCTTCGCTTTGCTGCTCGGAATCCTCTATGTTATCCTCACGCGTTCGTGGCTGCCGGTGATTCCCGTGCTTGCGGGACTCTTTGCGGCGGCTGCGGCGGTGGTTTTAGCGTTGGTTTACGAACTGGTGTCAGGCGGAGTGCGGCAGGACGCAGGCGGCTCGTAATGAGCCCGGCGTGCGCTTCATAGCGCGGTAATCGGAAGGGCGATGGAAGAGAGCATCCTGGGAATCACGAAGCTGGTGAACGCGGGTTTCGGCAAACCGGCATTGGCGCTTTTGGGCATCCTGCACATTCACCCCAGCAACTCCGCATATCCCATCCCGAACCACATTGCCATGGAGTTTCTCGTGTTCGTCCTGGCTGCGGTTTTTTTTCTGTGGCTGCGGGCGCGGCTTTCCGTGGAGAATCCCGGGGGAACGCAGCAAGTGATGGAGCTTCTGCTGCGCAATCCGATGTCGCTCGGCGTGGCGGACCTTCTCGAAAATAATGTCGGTCACGGGGCCATGAAGTATCTGCCAGTGATTGGAAGCATCGGTCTCTTCGTTTTATTCTCGAATCTCATTAGCGTCCTGCCGGGACTGGCTTCTCCCACGGCGGAGGTTTCCGTCCCTTTGGGCTGCGCGATCGTGGTGTTCCTCTACTACCACTGGTCGGGACTGAAGAAGCACGGTCCGGTGCATTATGGCAAGCATTTTTTGGGTCCGAGTCTGGCTCTTTCGCCGCTGATGGTCGTTGTGGAAACCTTTAGCCATCTGGCACGGCTACTCTCGCTCACCGTTCGTCTTTGGGTGAATATGATGGTGAGCGAGTTGCTTTACGGGATTTTTCTGGGGCTCACACTAGCGTTATTCCTTTTTGTGGGGAAGCTCAACGCCCTGGGATACGCGCTGGCCCCGCTTCCGCTTCTGGCGCCCGTAATTTTCATTATTTTGCATATCTTCGTGGCGTTCGTGCAGGCGTTTGTGTTCACGATTCTGCCGGTGATCTATCTGGCCGGCGCCGTTGCGGAAGGGCACTAATACCAGCGCTCATAAAGGCATCATGCGCCGTTTCGCGTGAGCCCGGCTGTACGAGGATGTCGGGAACCACCTCCGAGCGGCAATTCATAACCTAAGGAGAATTACCAGAAATGAGAAAATCCGCTATGGTTGTACTCGTGGTTCTGGCGTTCTGCCTGATCGCTCCGGCCGCGTTCGCTCAGGCCGGGGATCAGGGAGCCGCCCAGGCCACCAACTGGGTGGCCATCACCTCCGGCTTCGCCATGGCCATCGCTTCAGGAGCCTGTGGCATCGCGCAGGGTCGCGCATCCGCCGCGGCATCCGAAGGCATGGCCCGCAATCCCGGTGCTGCCGGGGTCATTCAAAACATGCTCATTCTCGCGCTCGTGCTGATCGAGTCGATGGCACTGTACACCTTCGCCATCATCTTTATCAAAGTCAGATAATTCGGCGAAAGCCGTTCTTCAGGCCCGCAGGACGCAAGGGCGTTCTGCGGGCTTTTTCATTTCCTGGGGTGGCTGAGGCAGACGCGTCTATCGGCCGGGGAGGGAGAGGGCGGCTTGCGTGGCCAAAGCCATCACACGGCCGGGAAACAAGCCGAGGTAAAACGTTCCGGCGGCGGCGATCGAGAGCACAAAAGTTACTGCCCAGGGCATGGGCACAGGCGGCCAGGTCTGGTTGGGCTCGCGCATGTACATGACCACGATCACGCGCAGGTAATAAAACGCGGCTATGACGGTATTGAGCGCCAGCAGAATGGCCAGCCAGATCAGCCTCGACGCGAGCGCGGCATTGAAGATATAGAATTTGCCGAGGAAGCCCGCCGTTACCGGAAGCCCCAGCAGAGACAGAAGAAACAGCGCAAAACAGGCCGCGGCGACGGGCTGCCGCACCGTCAGGCCGCGGAAATCGTCGATTTCCATATGGCGCTCGGATTCCCCGCCGAGTTGCGAAACCAAAATGAAGGCGCCCAGCTTCATCAGCGCGTAAACGGCAAGGTAGTAGAGCACCGCGGCCACGCCGAGTTCCACTTGATCGGAAGCGGCCGCTGCCGCGAGCGCGACGAGAATATATCCGGCGTGCGAAATGGAGCTGTAAGCCAGCATCCTCTTCACGTTCGATTGCGCCAGCGCCGCCAGATTGCCCACAAACATCGTCAGAGCCGCCGAGATCCACAGCGCCCAGAACCAGAAGGTGCCGGCCGCCGCAACAGTGGCGAGGATACGCAGCAGCAGCGCGAAGGCCGCGGCTTTCGGTCCTGAAGCCATCAGCGCGGTTACGGGCGCGGGCGCGCCTTCATAGACGTCCGGGGTCCAAAGCTGAAAAGGAGCTGCGGCGACTTTAAAGGCTAACCCAACGAGCATCAGCGCCAGTCCGAGGTCGAGGAGACGTTCCGCGCCAGGCGTCGTCGGAAAAGTCATGCGCGCGAGCTGGGTCGTCCCGGTGGCGCCATAAACGAGGGCGATGCCATAGAGGAAAAAGGCCGTGGCAAAGGAGCCGAGCAGGAAATATTTCATGGCTGATTCGTTGGATTGCGGGACGTCGCGGCGATAGCTGGCCAGGATGTAGGTGGAAATGGAGCTGGTTTCGAGCCCGACGAACGCGGTCATAAGTTCGCCGGCACCGGCCATCACGCACATGCCCACCGTAGCGAAAAGAATCAGGGCGTAGTATTCGCCGTGCTGGATTCGCTCGCGGTCGAGATAGTCAGCGGAGCCGATGATCACCAAGAACGCTACCGCTTCCACGACCACATGGACGAAAACACCGAAGCCGTCAATGCGCAGCAATCCGGAAAATGCGGTACCGGGAAGCGTCGCCGGATAGATCGTGGAGACGAGTGCGAGGCCGCTTCCCAGGGCAGCCAGCGTGACGAGCACGCTTCGGCGCGCGCGCGTGAGGAACGGCTCGACCAGCATCAGCAGGATGCCCGAAAGGGACAGAATGATCTCGGGCATCAGCCGCAAGACGTCTTCGCGCGGAGGAAACATTAGCGGACGCCACCGGGACCCACGGGCCGGGCAGATCTGAGAACTGCTCGGGCGTTATAGGCCTGGGGCCGCTGCATGAGCACAAATACATTGCGCGCGGAGGCCTCGGTGCGGCGCGTGAAACCTACGGACCCGATGCCCATCCAGAGAATGACCACGGCCATGGCGACAAGAACAACGTGTTCGCGGCGATCGGCGTCAGCGAGGGCGCGGTTTTTTTCCTGCGTGACGTTGCCGAAGAAAATGCGCTGGTACGCCCAGAGCAAATATACCGCGGAAAGAATGATGCCAATCGCGGCGGAAGACGCCCAGCTCACGTGGCGCGCAAACGTGCCCACTAAAATCAGAAACTCGCCGACGAAGCCGTTCAGCATGGGGAGGCCCGCTGACGCCAGCGAAACAAACAGGAAAAACGCGGCGATCACGGGCATAGGAGTGGCCAATCCGCCGAATTCGCGGATCACGTGCGTGTGCCGGCGGTCGTAGAGCATGCCCACGAGGACGAAGAGCGCGCCGGTGGAAATGCCGTGGTTCAGCATTTGATACAAAGCGCCCTGAATCGCCGTCGGATCGAACGCAAACAGGCCGAGCACGACGAAGCCGAGATGGCTGACCGAAGAATAGGCGACCAGGCGTTTGAGGTCGGTTTGCACCATGGCCACGAGAGCGCCGTAAATGATGCCAATGATAGCCAGGACGGCGACGTAAGGAGCGAAGCGATGCGCCGCCTCGGGAAACAGCGGCAAACAGAAGCGCAGCATGCCGTAAGTACCGATTTTCAGCAGCACGCCGGCGAGGAGCACCGAACCGGCGGTGGGCGCTTCGGTGTGCGCGTCGGGAAGCCAGGTGTGCAGGGGGAAAAGCGGCACTTTGATGGCGAAGGCCAGGAAAAATGCGGCGAAAAGAAGAAGCTCGGTTCGCAAAGAGAGAACCACCTGGCCGCTCACCAGCAGGGATTGTATCTGCGGCAAATCAAAAGAACCGCTCAGCTCATAGAGCCAGATCATG
>QHYQ01000266.1 GCA_003224175.1 Acidobacteriota bacterium | reverse complement strand
CCCTGTGTTTTGTGTAAGTGTTGCATCTAAAGGGTTTAACTGTGCTGTAAGTCTTTTGTTTGCAACACATACGAGGGGATCCCATAAGTGTTGCAGATAAAGGGCTTATGAACATGGGGAGATGTAGGGAAGTTGACAGTCGACAGTCCCGACAGGGTCGGGATCTTCGATTGAAGGTTGAAAGGAAAACGTGGGGAGAGACGCCCAGGCCCGGTCGCAAGCTCCGGCCATCGAGAGGGATAGAGCCCTCGCAGCCCCGTTTGAGGCTCAGGGTAAAAGGGCGGGGATGGGGTTCGATAGTCCGTGGACGGCGGTTAGTTAAGACATTGACAGGAAGCGTAGATCGGTGCGCGACAAGAGGACGGCGAGGATGGAACTTGGCAAACACGAGGAAGGATAGCATGGAAGTAGGGTTTGGCTAAGCGTTTTGCAGTGAATGGTCGAAAATGAGGGTCGAACGGCAATTGGGGGGGTCGAAATGCGAAACAGGAATCAAGCTAGAACTCAGAGAGTAGGACCGATGGTTTGACGGCCCCGATAGTGGGGGACTTCGTATCAAGACTTATCGTCCGGCTTGTTCCTCATACCGGGGTCACCCGGCAATGTGACAATCCCGAGGCGCATGGCATAGTGAATAAGCTCGGCCAGGGAGTGGAGGTCAAGTTTGAGCATGATCTTAGATCGGTGTGTTTCAACAGTCCTGACTGTGATTCCCAGCCGTGCCGCGATCTCCTTATTCGACTTCCCCTCGGCCAAGAGGCGGATGATCTCGATCTCGCGAGGTGTTGTTCGCGTACTTCTCCTTCCCTGTTGTTGGTGCTCGCTTCTTGTCTTAAGGAATCCATCCAGCACGATTTCGGAGACTTTGGGCGTTAGGAAACGCTTGCCTTCAGCAACAGCTCTTACAGCTTTCGGAAGAGAGTCGGTGAGATCGGATTTCAAAATGTACCCGTGAGCTCCTGCATGCAAAGCGCACTGAACCATCTGGTCTGACTCGTGCATCGTGAGCACAAGAATTTTAGTGTCCGGAAGTGACTCGCGGATTTGACGAGCTACTTCGACTCCATCCAGTTCGGGCATGCTTACATCAAGTATGACGACGTTTGGTTTCAGTTTTATTGCCTTTTCTATCGTCTCCCGACCATTTGCGGCCTCGCCCACGACTCTCCAATCTCGTCTGGAGTGGAGCACCGCGCGAGCACCACGTCGCACCAACCCATGGTCGTCAGCTATCAGAATGCGGAGTTTTTTCACTGTTCTTCTGGGAGAGATATCGCCCCTCGTACCGTTGTACCGTGAGTGCTGGAAACAACTTCAAGCCGTCCGCCGATCAGCTTCATTCGCTCCTGCATGCTGCGGATGCCTACACCAAATTCGAAGCGTGTGTCTCCTTTTCCTCTCGGTACACTGGGAGAGGGTCCACGGCCAAGGTCGCTAATTTCGAGAGTTAGATTCGAGTTGCGATGAATTCGTATCTTGGCTTGCTGACTTCCCGAATGTCGATGGATGTTGGTAAGTGCCTCTTGCACTATCCGAAATAGCGCTAATTCGACATCCTGTGGCATCCTTCCGACACACGGTGACAGCTCCAATTCCACATGGATTCCGCTTCGCTGCGTGAAGCCTTTCACATAGCCACGAATCGCGTCCCCTAATCCGGCTTGCTCCAGCATGGGTGGGTGCAACAGGTAAGAGAGCGTGCGGACCTCCCCGATGCACTTGTCCGCCAGATCTCTACACTTGGAAAGAAGCCTACGTAGTTTTCGCTCAGCCACAGGCATTGAACTGCGGAGTTGGCCAAGCATCGTTGCCAATGCGACAAGGTCTTGACCCATAGAGTCATGCAACTCACGGGCGATATTCCGTCGCTCTTCGTCCTGCAAGCGCAAGAGTTGTCCAGAGAGGCGTCGGAGTTCCTCTTCCGCCTGTTTTCGATCTTCAATGTCGGTGTTCGTCCCATACCACCTTACAATGCGTCCGTCCGCATTCCGCAACGGTACGCCACGCGCTAAGAACCAGCGGTAAGCCCCGTCGGCTGAGCGATGGCGCTCTTCTTGCTCGTAGAGTGTCCCCTTTGTGACTGACTCGTGCCAGGCATTTAGAACCCGCTCCCGGTCGCCTGGATGAAGCATGCGCTGCCAGCCGTCGCCTTGTAATTCTTCGAGCCCTAAGCCAATGTAGGAGCGCCAGCGCTCATTACAATAGTCTAGTGTGCCGTCGGGGGGGCCGCTCCAAATCTGCTGCGGAATCGCATCGAGTAGTGTACGCGACTCGCTTTCCGCCCGTTTGCGGTCCT
The DNA here is from genome assembly GCA_003224175.1 of Acidobacteriota bacterium. Lineage (GTDB taxonomy): Bacteria > Acidobacteriota > Terriglobia > Acidiferrales > UBA7541 > Palsa-189. Next base: position 5,723 of record QHYQ01000266.1, on the reverse strand, counting down.
CAATATCGATCGCGATTCCGTACCACTTAAATAAATTTCTCTGCTCATCGCGTAGAGGCGCCGTTCGAACCAGGAACCAACGGTATTCTCCGTCAGCCCGTTGCAGGCGCATTTCATCTTCCGAGGGTTGCCCAGCGGCCATATCCGCGAGCCACTTTTCCATGACACGTGGAAGATCCTGGGGATGAACTGGCCGCGTTGGCTCTTCAATTTCCTCCTCCAAAGTAAGCCCTGTATAGTCCAGCCAGCGCTGATTGACAAAATCGATGGTGCCATTGGGTCGAAGGGTCCATACCATCGTGGGAAGCGTGTCGATGATGAGCCGGACGCGATCCTCGGCCTTTTTCATCTCTTCGATATCGGTGGTCATTCCATACCAATTGGCAATATTTCCTCTTTCGTCTATCAAAGGGACGGCGCGAATTAGGAACCACCGATACTGCCCGTCCGCACGGCGGAGACGCGCCTCCTTCTCAAAGGGTTTCCCAGCCGCCAAAGCCGCGCGCCATTCCTCCTTCAAACGGTCGTCAGGATGGAAGGCATTCATCCATCCCCAGCCCATCCCGTCCTCTAAGGAAAGGCCTGTGTATTCCCGAAAATGTTTGTTGAGGAAATCAGCCGAGCCATCTGGCAATTTGCGCCAGACGATTGTGGGAATCGTGTCAATGATGAGCCGTAGGCGCTCTTGGATGGTATCCGATGCTTTGTTAGTACCGATGTTGCGGGTTTCAGACGCGGTATGGCTCATCGTGCCTCTTCCAGAGTACCCTCCTCCAGACGGTGCCCGAGGTGCACATCGGCCTGTCGGGGCAATTGGGAGATATGAGTCGATTCCTGCAGCGACCAGCATAACTTAAGTAAGCAACAGCTATTATACCAGAACTCACGTACGTAGTATGCCCACCGCCAATAGACCAACTGCTGAGGTGGCTGCGTCGTGAATTCCACTAGGCATTTCACGGTCTTGAATAGCCATCCCTCTTTAGTAAAACATCTCGCTAGCTATCTTGTGAGAAGGCTAGAAACGATGGAAGGTCACGCGAACCTCTCTCGCGCGGCGTTGTCGAGCCACGATTTTGGCGCGCTTATCGGTCAATCCGCTCCGATGTACCTTCTCTACGAGCTGATCGGAAAGGTCAGCCAGAGCACTTCCCCGGTTCTGGTCATTGGAGATACCGGAACAGGAAAAGAGCTGGTGGTACGGGCCATACATTCTGGGGGATTGCGCCGTGAGAAGGCGCTTGTTCCCGTTGATTGTTCGGCATTGACTCCCACTTTGGTGGAGTCCGAACTGTTCGGACATGTCAAGGGCGCCTTCACGGGTGCGGACCACTCGAAGCGGGGTCTTCTCCAGGCCGCTAACGAGGGGACGATCTTTCTAGATGAGATTGGGGAGCTCCCCATGTTCTTGCAGGCCAAATTGTTACGAGCTCTGCAAGAAAAAGAGGTAAGGCCTGTCGGCTCCACGGAACAAATTCAAATTGACGTGCGGGTCATCGCCGCAACTAATCGAGACCTCGAAGCGGGAGTCCGGGCGGGGACGTTTCGCCAGGACCTATATTTCCGGTTGAACGTTGTGCAAATCAGGCTGCCGGCGCTGCGCGAACGCAAGGTAGACATCCCCCTATTGGTCGCCCATTTTCTTGACAAATTCTCCGACCCGCTGCAGCCCGTCCGTGCGATCTCAGATGACGCGCTGCGGAGATTGATGGCCTACGATTGGCCAGGCAATGTCCGCGAATTGGAAAACGCCATCGAATGTGCTTTGACCTTGAGTTCTGACAGTGTTCTCACAGCAGATGACCTGGCTTCGGTCCCCTATCGTACATCGGCCCCGAATGCTCCCCATAGCAACGAGCTCGTCCCTCTGGATGAACTCGAGCGACGCGCCATCGCAAATTCTCTGCGAGAAACCGGAGGAAATAAGCACGCCGCCGCACGCCTGTTAGGCATTGGCAAAACTACGCTCTACCGCAAGCTCAAAGGCTATGCCCGCGATTCATAGCCCCAACCGCTGCTCACATCTGAGGAGCACCTCACTATGGAATGTTTTTTGATCTGCACAAATGCCAAGTGCCGCATGATTGTCGACCTTGGAGAAGGTGGTCAAGTGCTGGAGCGTTCTAAGCTGGTGATCGACGAGTGCCCAGAATGCGGCCACCCATGGTCAAGCCAGTGCCCGTTCTGCGGCTGCCCGCTAGAGGTCACGGGGCGGGGCAATCTTTCTCATTGCTTACATTGCAAAAAAATTCTGCGACCGGCGGCGACTTAACGCTGGGCTCTTTCCCCGTGCGATTCACACAGTCTGCCTTTTCGATACGTAATTCCCGAAATGGACATGCTTCTGTTCCGTTCTGGTTAGCCCCGCCGATTCAAACACCACTAAATCCTTTGTGTTAAGTAGCCACTCACCGTGGAGAAGAGCGTGCAAAACATTAGAACCGACTCTTTGAAAGTCTTTGTGGTGTCTGATGATTTTGCGCGGGACCGCTCGAATCTTAATCGCATGTTCGTGCGTTTCACACATTGCAGCGGCCCAAACAGCCCTCCCAAGTTCGACAATCCCGCCTCCATCGCCTGCTGGACATGCGCGAGATTTTAGCGAAATCGTCGTTCCTATTAATTCGGTGAAGTTCACTCCCTCGATAAAGCTTGGAGTCACCGGAAAGCTTGGACCCAACCTCGGGATAGATGCTGACTTCGGTACAGGCTTTTGTCTGGATGATGAGTGCAGCTTCATCATAACCAATTATCACGTAGCTATGATGGCGCGGCCTGGCAAGGTCAAACGCGACAAAATTATCAAGCGATATTTTGCCACTGGTCCGCAGGATGAAGGCGCTACCGTGATCAATGTGGGGAACGGGGGCGTGCTTCCTTATGTTACGAAACGAGACCTAGCCATGTTTGAGTTACGGCACCCGCTTCCCCATCATCATGGTCTTACTTTCAGTCTCAATGAGCCGCAGGTTGGCCAGGAAGTGGACATCTACGGTTTCCCTCACGCTTTCCCTCGTACTCGCCAACTGACCCGATTTCGCGCCACGTTCAAGGCCCCGACGACATCAGGCATGCTCGCTTTTGACTACGAATTTCCCATCGCTGATTCAAGTCGCATGAAGGGCGCGAGCGGTGGCATCGTCGTTGATAGGAAGACCGAAAAGATTCTAGGTATCCTGAGCGAGACAAATGCAACGGCGGCAGTGGCTGTGCCGGTTCAAGCGCTGATCGACTTCGTGAGCAAAGTACAACCCTTCCTAGCACAGAGAATATTCCCCACGAGGAAAGTCTTGTCAGTCTCGGCAGACCTTTACCCAAAATTCGCGCCGCCCCCTGACTACAATCCAAAATTTATACCGGGCGTTGCTTTTGGGCTGCAGCGCCGACCGGAGGAGCCCCCCGAAGTCAAGGTCTTACGGGACAAAGCCCAAGTGCTAGCAGACAGTATCCGTAACTATATCGCTGTGCAGAGTTTTGAATGGGGCTCGGGAGACAATGAGGAGTCTGTTGCTGAGGCAGAATTTCAAGTCCGAGTCGTGGATGGCGTTCAAGTATTCCGAAGGTATCCTGACGGCAAGAAGGAGTACGAGGAGATACCTAACCCTCGCTGGGGTAGTTGGATACTCCCCTCTGACGACTGGTCGAAGCTGCCTAAGATGGTTGGAACAGAGTTCCGACTAAAAGTTCGACAAGCTGCCGATGTAGTCGTGAACGAGCGACGTATGAAGGTATTTCAGTATTACGCTAGCATCGAGGATAACTTGTGCCCTTTTGCACCCGTTGACAATTACGGTTTCTTCGCAATCAGTAAAACCGTCGCAGTCGCATGTTACGGGGAAGTTTGGACGGACGAAGATACAAACATAATCCGAATATCGCAGAGTTTGGAGCTTTCTGACAAATTGAAGGCATATCGAGGATGGGAGGACTGTCACGTTGTCGTTACCTACGGTTGGCTCAGAATAGCGAGTGAGCCTCAGCTCGTTCCTCTGACCATTTATACAGAGGCTCGCTACAAGAAGAAAGAAATCTACTGGTGTCGCGGGCAGTTCACGGATTACCAAAGATTTGGCAGCGAAGTGAAGATCATAGCGAACGGTGTACAGAGCCCGCCACCGTAAGTCCCTTTGTAGTGACGCGCGTTGCCTGGTCGTTGGTAACGTTGGTGATCTGGGAGCGTCAGGGCGAGGCTGTGAGCGAAAGAACAAAGCCAAGTACTACCGATTTCGGCAAGAACCTGAGCGGGGACATGTGGCCTCCGGGTTGCGGTCGACGGACCAAATCGAGCGCGAGCAGGAGCGTGGAGGCTGAAATTGGCCGTCCCGCAAAACCGTCCGGGACGCAAAGAGCGCGCCAGGGAGGGTGAGGCGACGCGCGGAAAAATAAAGCAGAACGCTGTAGCGGACAATCGAGGGGATTCACTATATTCAGATCAGGTAAATTGTTGAGGTGAGTACCACTAAGGGAGTACTAAGGTAACGGAAAGGGTCGCAGCGTTGGAAGAGTGAAAAGAGAAGGCAACTCCAAGACCCAGGTTCAAACAACAAACCTGGGCACCCTCCGTGTTGGGTTGGTTTGGAAGTGTGTGACGGTTTTCGCGTTCAGTTGAATTGGAAGGATTTGGGACTCGTCGTCTGGGCCACGCGTCCCCGTTCCACTTGCCCGTCACTCGCCAAGGGCGACAGGCAAGAATGCCTGTCCTACACCAAGTTGCTGAGCTAAGCGAAGAGCGACAGGCAGGAATGCCTGTCCTACACCAACTTGCTGAGAAGCTAGCTGCGGTCAGGGTTTGCGATTATTGAACAGGTCCGCCAGACGCTTGTGGATACGCTCGACGGCTTGAAAGAATTCTTCCAATCCCGAGGTTTCGGTGGTCACTTCCTGGGCGGCTAAGTCCGCGGATATGGCGTTGCTGAGCTGAGTGGCGCGGCGGATGCGTTCCGACGTAATCAGGGCGAGTATGGTATGCGGGTCTCGCTGGCGCAGTTGGCGCTCCTGCCACTCCTCGGCGGCCCAAGCGGTCTTGCGGACATAATCTACGGCGTCACGAAACTCCCTTAGGATGCGCGAGTCGAGGTTGCCCGACTGCATCGCGCGGTTGAGCCGCACGAGCTCGGCGCTCGTTTTCTTCAGGCGGAAATTGACGCCCCAGAAAGTTTCACTAGGAATCAGAAGCTCGACTGCCACACCAAGCACACGGCCGTCCGCGGAACGGCGTGTGCCGACAACCCGCGCCCGAAACGATTCGCCCGAAAGGAGGTTGGTCAGATCAAGGTGGCTGCCAACGCTGGGATAAACCTTCATCTCCAAAAGGCCGCCTTGAGCGTTTACCTCGACGGCGTTGGCTGTTTCTTTGATGTTCTTGCCGCTAGCCTCTTGCCACTTGGCCTCAACGGGAACAATGACGGGAAAGCGGATACCTCGCCGCTTCTCGGTTTGCGAATTCGGCGCGGTTTCAGTCATCTCGTCCGTCCGGAGGGACACTTACAGTCGCGAAGGGGAACGCCCACGCGAAAGCGGGATTCAGATGCAGGTGTGCGCGTGAAAAGTCTCCGCCCGGGTACCTCGAGTTAGAAGGCGTGAGCAATGTTTGAGGGTTTTATACGCGGGCCGGAATGGAACGTCGACTAGGTAAAAATAGGAATTCCGGCTAAAGCGAATTGCGGAGAATAGAGGGTGAAAGCACCAACCATCGTGAGATCTTTCTTTGCCAGGTTGTATTC
>QHYQ01000265.1 GCA_003224175.1 Acidobacteriota bacterium | reverse complement strand
TACGCGGGTGACGAGACGGCCCACCGGACTGCGGTCATAGAAGCTGATCGGCAGGCGCTGCAGGTGCTCGAAAATTTCCTTGCGCAGGTCGTACATAGTGTCCTGGCCGACTTTCTGCATGACCCGCACCTGGAAATACATGAAAGCAAAGCCTAGAGCCAGGGTGGCCAGGTAGGCTAGTGAGATCCAGCCAAGGCCGAGAACCGCCGCCTCTCGGGTTATTTGATGATGGAGAGAAGGAACGAAATAGCGGTCTATGGCGATCTCGAAGAGATAGGGGCCCAATGCGGCGAGCGGCGCTACAGGCAAGGTCAGCAGAGCGGCAAAGGTGACCCAGCCGCGGTACGGGCGCAGGTAACGGAAGAGCCGCCTCGCCAGATGCGAGTCGTAAACCTTGCCCAGGGCTTCTTCTTCTCTGAAATCACTCATGCCCGCTCAAGCTCTTCATCGAGCAATTGCTTTTGGTATAGGTCCTCATAATAGCCGTCTTGAGCCAGGAGTTCTTCGTGCGTACCGCGCTCCACGATGCGGCCATCGCGCAGCACAATAATCTGATCGGCATTGCGGACTGTGGAGACACGATGGGAGATCAGCAGGGTAGTCCGCTGCTTCATCAATTCTTTGAGCCCTCCGAGGATACGTTCCTCGGTATCGGTGTCTACGCTAGAGAGAGCATCGTCGAGGATCAGGACACGCGGGTTACGCACCAAGGCCCGCGCCAGAGCGGTGCGCTGCCTTTGGCCGCCGGAAAGCGTGATTCCTCTTTCCCCGACCAAGGTGGCGTATCCCATGGGGAAGCTGGCGATTTCGGAGGATATGCTGGCTGTTTCGGCGGCTTTGTAGACGGTTTCATCGGCGCAGTCTTCTGTCCCGAAGGCAATGTTCTCCCGAAGAGGTTCGCTAAAGAGATAGGTGTCTTGCGGCACAAACCCGATGGATCGGCGCAAGCTGGCGAGCGGCCATTCCTGAATGGACCGGCCGTCGATTAGCAAGCTGCCTCGAGGCGCTTCCCAGAGCCTGGCGACCAAGGCCGCTAATGTGCTCTTGCCGCTTCCGGTGGGGCCGACAATGGCCAAAGTCGAACCGGCTGGGATGCGCAGGTTTATATCATGCAGCACAGGCGTGCCAGATGGCCTGCCATTTTCCCTGCCTGGGGCGAATTCGCCCAGAGAGATCTGCTCGAAGATGACCTGCCGGCCTCCGAACCACATCACCAGGACGAAGGACATGCCGATCAGGGCCGTCAGCGCGGGCATGAACAAGCTCCAAGTGACGATCAGCCTGAGATTGCGCGTCACGTACTCGCGATTGGGCGCATCAAAGGCGCCCATCTCCGCGTCTTCCTGGGCGTAGGCTCGAATGACGCGCACGCCGGCAAGATTCTCTTGAGCCTTGGCGGAAAGCGTGGCGAGCGCGGCCTGAATGGTTTCGTACAGCGAGTGTATGGTCCTGCCAAAATACCGCACGGCCACAACCACAATAGGGACCGGAATGAGCACCCACAGGCTGAGGGTGGGCGAGAGGCGGAACATCAACACCACCGCCAGCAGCATTGTGACCAGCGTGGTGGCGCTATACATGATTCCCGGACCCAAAACCATGCGCACGGCATTCAGATCGTTGGTGGCACGCGACATTAGCTCGCCGGTGCGATTGCGCACGTAAAATTCCGGCTCCATTAGCAACAGCCGATCGAGCAGGTCATTGCGAAGATCGAATTCAATGTCGCGGGAGAGGCCAATCAGAATCCAGCGAGTCCAGAAGGAGAAGACGCCCTTGAGGGCGACGATGACCACAGCTGCCAGGCAGTAAATGATCAGGGTTCGGACGCTCGATGGCGCGTAGTCGGGAATCAGCAAATGCACGAGGCGTGGAGACACCTGACTCAGCCGCCCGAGCGGCTGAGCATTTCCAGAAAGGCAGTCCATGATTACGCCAAAGGCCAGCGGCTGGAGCGTTCCGACAATGCCCATGGCCGCGAGAGTCAGCATTCCGATGGCGACTTGTCCTTTGGACCGCGCGATATAAGGAAGAAGCTTTTTTAGGTGCTTCCAACCGGGGATGGGTTTCGAGGCTGACGGTTTCGGCGGCTCCGTCGCGAGTACTGTCGCACCCGGGGCGCCGCTCATTTGAGATCCGTGGCGGGGACGGCCAAGCGCCCGCCGGCATTGCTACAACAACATAGAAGAGGAATTGCAGAGATCAAGAACACACCTCGAATGTGTCACTCATTTTGGGCGCGCTTCGTTTCGATGTGGCTGCCGGCGGAAAGGGTAATTTCAACCACCCGGCCGGAGTCGCGTTGACAATAAACCTGCATTGCCTGAGGCACATCCGGACCGACGCTTTCAAAATCAAACTGGAGCAGTTCAAGATCTGTGTCAGCCCGCACTACGGGTTCACTCGACTTTGGTTCACCGTAGAGCTCCACGACGTGGTTGCGCGAATCGCCCAGGCGTAAACCCTTTCCCGTCACCCAGTCATCGAGATTAAGGAACTCAAACCGACGATTATCGCAATTTCCATCGCGAGGGACGAGCAAAGACACCGTAATCTCCTGGATCACAGAGCCAGGGTCGAGCACAAGCACCAGGGAACGGCCGGTGCAAGTGTCGCGCCATTCTTTGCTCTCCGCGCTCGTTTTGCTCAAGAGGTATTTTTGCTTGTAGCGCTTGAATGCATTCGTGAGGCCGTCGCGGCCGGGGCGAAGTCCTGCAAGGGTCAGCTCATTGATGGGTTTGGGCGCATTGGCACGTTGCGCCGGAAAGGCGGATGCCGAAAGCGCGGCGACCACCACGAGACTAGTGCACTGCGAGAATTTCGTCCAACCGCGCCTCAAGATTCTCTTCTCCTTCGGACCACAAGAAGTGGCGTTCCAAGGCCAGGGCTTTTTCCACGGAGTCGACCCAATTAAGCAAGAGCTGAATGTTGGCCCGCGTTTTCTCATAGTACTCGTGCAGGTGTTCCTCATGGGTCATCCAGGCCAAGAACTCCGCTTCCACAGGATCGGAGGGCGCACTCCGGGCGGCATAGCCTCCGAGCAGGCCCGCATGACCGGTAAACATATGTTCGAAACCGATGTCGGCGAGAAAATCGCCTGACTGATCCGCAACGCCATCATCGTACAAACGGCCGTTGCAAATGAGGAACACCTGCTCCGGTCCTTTTTGCCACGCGCCCGTTTCCAAGCTACGCTGCCAAACGTCCCAGTGGGCTTGCACTTCGTAGGAGCAGTCTGCATTCTCGTGTTCGCGCGCCAGGGCAATCACGTCCGAAGCGGCCGTGGCGCCGCGAAGATCATGTTCCACCAGCGGGCCTTCCGCCGGACTCACGGCGCGAATAGTCAAGCTGTTGAATCCTTGTCGAGCGGCGGAAAGAGGAAATGCTTCCAGCCACTGCCCGAACCGATCAAGCATCGTTTCTGCCGCGCGCTCGCGTGTCCAGAAGCTCACGTAGGCATGATTGGCCATACGCACCTATTATACCGATTCGGTCGGCGGAGAGGTTGAAGTCTCGCTGGTTTTGGATGGATAAATTCGGTTTGCGAACGCCAAAGCAGGCGGCGGATCACTCGTCGGTTTTTCGTGGCGACGGAGGGAGAGAATCGACGTCCAGCAGCCCGCGGCGAAGAGCGTTGCCTACGCCGGAGAAAATTTCTGTACAGGCAGCACGCAGTCGTTCCTCGGCCGCTTTGGTGAGTGCTTGAACGTGCTGCTCGGATTGCTGGCTGAGCTTCGAGACCGTGGTTAGCAGCCAGGAGCTCGAGGCAGCCTCAAGTCTTCGCTTGTAATCCTCAATAGCCCCGTCGTTCAAGTCTGCTACGCTCTCCCCTAGTTTATGCTGCTGCGCCTCAGATTCCAGGCCCAGTTGTTCCCGGGCAGATGCTAGTTGCGTGAGCAATTCCTTCCTGGCACCGCCCAGCTCCTCCTGTACTTGCAGTTTCAAAGCTGCCTGGAACTCCGCAGAAAGCCGCAGGGAATCGCCTTCTGAAATTGTGCGAGCTTCGGCGGCATGCATTTCGAATCGCGTTTTGATCTGACCGGAAAGGCTGGCGGCCTGCGCGCGAAAGTCTGCCAAAGCCGCTTCCGTATCTTCCCGAGCTTGTTGCACGATGGAGCCTGCAGAAGCTGCGGCCATCTCCTCTGCTTGTTTACGCATCCGTTCCAGGCTTTCTCGAGCCGCTTCCTCCACCTGTCCCTGGGTATGTTCTACATAGCTGCGGCTGTAATGATCGAGCTCAGTGCCAAAAATACCCGACATTTCACGCGCTTTTTCCTTGAGGGTACCAAGGGCGTTTTCCATACCTTTATCGATTGCCGCCTGCATTTGCGTGTGCACTTTCTTTTCGTACCATTCCGCAGTCTTGAACAACGATTCGAATGCGTGATGGGTTGTGTCGGTAGCCTTGGCGTCGATTTCGGAAATCCACCTTTCAACCGCGGCGCGGCCCGATTCGTGAAAGTCCCGAGTGAGGGCGCTAACCAGGTCTTGCACCCGATCGCACGCCGACTGGATAGCATGCTCAGAAGCTCTCGCCAGGCTTTCCTGGCGGCTACGCAAGGCCTCTTCCGCCGATCCGATTGTGCTTTCCAGGCGAGCAGCCATTCCCGCGGCACTCTCGACCCTGTCTTTCAGTTCGGCCTTGATCTGAGCCGCCAGCCGCGTCACGGTCTGCTGGCCCGTGGCTTCTAGGGCAGGCTGCAGGCGTTCTGCCCAGGCGATGATGGCACCCTCGGCGCGCCGGGCCATCTCCTGGCTTTGCGCTTCCAGCAAGGCGCTGGCGCGCTGCTCGAGCGCTTGCTCCACGGCCCGAGCGACTCCATGGATCTTGGCCGTTTGATTGTCGATTTGATTCTCGATGGATTGCAAACTCCGCACGGACTCCTGGGCGCGCTCGCTTTCCTGATCCAGCGACGCGCGCAGGAGATTGAGCCTGGCCTCAGAAGCGTTGGCTACATCCGCGAAGGTTTTGCTCTTCTCGGCAATTCGCAGAGCGAGCTCTCGCTCCACGTGCTCTCCCGCCGACTGCGCATGGCGAGCCACTCGTTCCACAAACTCTTGTTTCGCGGATTCGGCCGAACTTCCGATCTGCTGATGCCAGCGATCGACTGCCCCGGAGAGGTCCGCCTCGACTCGCGCCTTCCAATCGGATTGTGCGGAGCTGAAAGCCGAGGCGGCCTGATCCCTCAATTCGCGCGACGCGCTTTCAATCTCGGAGAGGCTGCGGTTTGCTTGTTCGATTTGAGCGCGAACGCGCTGTTCTAATTCCTGAACTTCCTGGATCGGAGCTTGCGGGCCTCGCGTCTCGACGCTGGGACTCTCAGGCGGGATTTGGGGCCGCAAATCGGCAGCCTGCTTTTGCAGTTGCTCCAGGCTTTCCCCGATCCGTGTTTCGAGGTGTTGCTCGAAGGCAGCGCTGCGTTCCTTTTCGAGTTCCTCCAACCGCGATGCCAGCTGCTGGACCGTGCGTGTGACGCTTTCCGCCATGCTGCGGTTACATTCCTGAAGGAAGGCGTCCACCTGAAGTTGCTTAGCTTGCTGAAAGGCCTTTTCGGCGACGGGGCCGGCGGCCGCTTCGAGAGATTTTTCGGCGGCGCTCTTCAGTTGGAGTTCCAGCGAGGTAATCAGTGGCCGGGCCTCGAGAGAGACGGCTTCGGCAGCGCTCTGACGGAGGGCTGCTTGCACGCCTTGTTTGGCCTCTTCGAGCATCCGCGCTATCTGAGGAGCTACAGACGATTCGATCGCGGGCGCCTGCTGGAGTGAGGGCACCAGCGGCAGTGTGCGCACATTGCCCTCTGCAGGCGCGACGGGCGACGGCGTCCAAGTGCTCTCAGCCAGCGAGGCAGGGGATATCGTGGTAACGGGGGACGAAGGCACAGGTGCGAGGCCTTCTGGAAAAGGGAACCAATCTGAAGGCGGGAAAGCTATACCCCAGAAATTGCCAGTAACTTCGAGTTCGATGCCGACTTGAAACAACTCGCGCACGGTACGGGGCCGCTGGATCCACATCACCCGGGCGCGCGCGCTTCGCGCTGGATGTCCCGGCTCCGGATGAGGGACTTCCAGCGTGACCCACATGTTTTTTAGAACGTAGTGCTTAGACTGATAGCGGCAGCCGTGGCAATTGATGATCAGTGTGGAAGTGCGCTCCTGAAAAGGGCGCCCCAGCGCATCAACTCCAATCACCGTAAGCGGAACCGCCTGGACGATACGCGTACTACGGCGTTTTGATGCTTCCGGTTCGTTTGTTGGCACAAACTCCGGCACGAGTCTCTCTCCAGAGCGAAGAACAAGCGTATCACTCGGGAGCTGAGCAGGTCGAGAAATCCCGGGACAGCCGTGCGAAAGATGCTAATACCCGCTCGTGCCGGGAAGGGGAAGGGCCCCAGGTTCAGGGGCGGGGGCTTACAGCTCGTGGCGACCCTCCATGGCCTTAAGCATCGTGATTTCATCAGCATACTCGAGGTCTGAACCTACGGGTATGCCCACGCCAATGCGCGTGACACGCACTCCCAGAGGTTTGATCAATTTCGAAACATAGACTGCGGTAGCTTCGCCCTCCGCTGTGGGATTCGTGGCGATAATGATCTCCTGTACCGTTCCCGTTTTCAGGCGTTCGATCAAACCTTTCAGCTTTAGCTGATCCGGGCCTATTCCTTCCAAGGGCGAGAGGGCGCCACCCAGCACGTGATAGAGACCGTTGTATTGGCGGGTTCGTTCGATGGCGATGATGTTGTGAGGCTCTTCGACGACGCAGATCACAGTGCGATTGCGCGTCGCGCCGGTGCAGTAGAGGCAAGGGTCGGTATCAGTGATGTTGTTACAGACGCTGCATTCACGAGTCTCCAGCTTGGCATCGCGAATGGCGTCAGCAAGGGCGATCGCCTCTTCCGCGCCGGCGCGAAGGAGATGAAAGGCAAGGCGTTGCGCTGTCTTTTGACCGATCCCGGGCAGGCGCTTGAATTGATCGATAAGCCGCGCGATGGGTTCGGCAAAGTCAGGCATCAGCGAAGCCCGGCAGGCGTCGGCAAGCTAAAAAGGAGTGTGCTTTCACGCGAAGCAGTCAGAATAATCCGGGGATTTTCAAGCCGGCGATTCCTGGAAGTCCGCTAGCAAGACCCTTCATTTGGCTGGCCAGTTCCTCATCAACGCGGCGGCATGCCTCATTCACGGCAGCGCGAATCAGATCCTGCAGCAACTCCGGGTCTTTGGCGGCAAAAACTTCCGGTTCGATGCGAACATCGGTCACTTGTTTCTGGCCATTCATCTTGACGACGACCATGCCGCCACCTGCGGAGGCTTCCACGCTAACGCTGTCCACCTGTTTCTGCAGATTTTCCTGAATCTGCCGAAACTGTGAAAGGAGCTGTTGCAGTGCCTTGACTTCCATGGTTCATCCTTCATCCCGGCGTTTCACTTCGGAGATCCGGCCGCCAAACCGCTCGAGCATCGCGCGTACAATCGGATCTTGCTCAAATCGAGCGCGCAACTCACGGCCGGTTTCTCCGGCGCGAACCCTGCTAGCCAACACCGGCGCGGCCTCAAGTTTAACACAGACCCGCAATTGCTGGCCGAGAACACGGTTGGTGATGGTGCGCAATTTCTCTATACGATCACGAGACTGCAATAGGTCGGCGAGCGCACGGCGTTCGGTCGGAAAATACAGGCGAACTTCTCCGGCCTCGAGTTCCCAGCGGGCCACGCCGTCCACAAGTTCCCCCAGAAACTGCGCTTGAGCAAAACTCTCTGCTTTGATCGCGTCCACCTGGGAGGCCTCCAGGCCACTGACGGAAGCAGGGGAGCTTGCACTTGTGCCTCGCTCGAGCGCCGGCGCCACGGCAGAAGCCGCACCCGAATTTGAATCGAGAGAGATATTGGGAATGGACGGGGAAGCGGCAAGAGGAGGAACCTCAGTATTCAAATTGGTTGACGCTGGCGCGGGCGGCGATACCGCAGATTTAGCCGGAGCCGCATGGGCTGTTGCGCCGGCTTCCACATTCAATTTGGGCGCAGGTACTCGAGCGGTAACGTTCCCCGAAAGCTCAGCCAAAACCTCTTCCAGCGGGGCGAGGCGCGCCGCGTTGACGAGGCGAAGCAGGCCCATTTCCAGGTGCAGGCGGGGATCCGGCTTGCGGCGGAGATCGTCCTCGGTAAGCAGCAAAATCTGGAAGAAGCGCGTTAGATCTTCCTCACTGAAGCTGGTCGCTGCGCGAGCAAGTCTGGGGCGGTCTTCAATGGGCGCGGCAATCAGATCCGAATGAGCCCCGCAAACGCGCGCCACGAGTACATTTCGGAAGTGAGAGATTGCCTCGCGGCAGAACTGCTGAAGATCATGTCCTTCGGCGAGCAATCGGTGCACCAGGCCGAGCGCCCGCTCGGTGGAACGGCTCTCGATGGCGGCGACCAGTTCGTCGAGTACCTCTGCCGGTACGATACCCAGTAATTCTCGAACCTGTGCTTCCGTTATTGCCGCGCCGCAATAGGCGCGTGCCTGTTCGATCAAGGAGAGGGCATCGCGCAGGCTGCCGTCCGCCGTACGGGCCATCACGGCAACGGCCCCCGCCTCGATCGTCAGTCCTTCCTTCTCCGCGATATCTTGCAGCGCCGCAACGATCTCGGCGAAGGAAAGTGGGCGGAAATGGAAATGCTGCGAGCGAGAGCGGATCGTTTCGACCAAATCTTCGGGTTGCGTGGTGGCCATGACGAAGACGACTTTTTCCGGAGGTTCCTCGAGCGTCTTGAGCAGCGCGTTGGAAGCCTCGTCGGTGAGCATGTGCGCTTCGTCAAGGATGATGACCTTGTAGCGCCCGCCCACCGGCGCATACCGCACCATCTCGCGCAACTCCCGAACCTGATCGATACCTCGATTGGAGGCGGCATCTATTTCCAGTACGTCCAGCGAACTTCCAGAAGCGATCTCACGGCAGGAATCACACTCATTGCAGGGAGAAGGTGTGGGCCCGTGAACGCAATTGAGCGCTTTGGCCAGAATTCGAGCCGTTACCGTTGCTCCCTTCCGGGCCTGGCGGGGTTCACGGGGAATCGTTGCACAAAGCCCGAAGTTCCACGCATCGGCAGGAACTTGAACCCTCCGCGCAGTCTAGCATAGCGATGGGGTGGGCGAAAGGCGCGGTGAGTGAACTGAGTGAACTGACTGAAGTTGATTTCAGATTGTCAGGCCGCCGGGATCCCCGTGGCCGGGCGCGCTCTACCTTCTCGCTTTAGATAACGATAGAGGCTAGTGCGGCCGATGCCGAGCATTCGCGCGGCGCGAACTCGGTTACCCGAACACAAGTCGAGGACGCGTTCGATATGCTCCCGGCGGACCTCTTCCAGAGGCATCGGTCGCCAGAATTTTGCCGGTGTTGCGGCCCGCTCCGGCTTTTGCAGATGTTCCGGGAGATCGTGCACGTCAATGAAATCGTTCAGCGACACCAAGGATGCGCTGGAGATCACATTTTCGAGCTCCCTCACGTTCCCAGGCCAGGCGTGCCGCAGGAGCACGGTTTGTGCGCGGCCGGTGAGGCCCTGAATCTGCTTTCCGTAAGCAGCGTTGTATTTCTTGATAAAAAAAGTGATCAAAGCCGGAACATCTTCCAGGCGCTGGGCCAAACTGGGCACACGAATCTGGATTGTACTCAAGCGATAAAAGAGGTCTTCACGAAATCGTCCGGCGGCCACCTCGCTGCGCAGGTCGCGGTTGGTAGCCGCGATCAGCCGCACATCCACGCGACGTACTTCGGGCGAACCCGCTCGCTGGATTTCCCGGTTTTGGATCACGCGCAGAAGCTTTGCCTGCATGGCGAGGCACGTTTCGCCAACTTCGTCGAGAAATACCGTGCCGCCGTCAGCATATTCGAAGAGGCCGGCTCGCGTCTCGGTGGCGCCCGTGAAAGCGCCGCGAATATGTCCGAATAACTGGCTCTCGAGCAGCGTATCGACGATCGCGGAGCAGTTGCAAACAGCGAAGAGATGATTGGCTACCGGGCTCATCTGGTGGATGGCGTGCGCCACAAGTTCCTTTCCCGAGCCGGTCGGGCCTGCCAGCAGAACATTCACGTAATGCCGCGAAATCTTCCGCGCCATCTCGAGAACATCAATCATGGCTGGACTGCGGCCCACGATTCCGTGGAATTCGAGATAGCTAACCAAGCGCTGCTGGAGATCATGAATTCTTCGTCGTCGATCGAACTGTTGGGCAAGATCAGCAAGGGTCTTCTTCAGGCGCTGGCGGTCGAGTGGCTTCGGAAGATAATCGTACGCGCCATGCTTAATGGCCTCGATGGCGGAATCAATGGAGTAGAACCCCGTCATGAGAATCACATAAACGCCAGGATCCCGGTGCAACGCTTGCTCCAGAAACGTCCACCCGCCCATACTGGGCATCTTCAGATCACATAAGACGATTCGACCCTTACCGTTACCGACAAATTCAAGAGCCTCCTGGGGGTCGGAAGTTCCAAAACAGCGATAGCCGAAGTTAGAAAGAGTTTCCCCCAGCATCTCCACGATCGAGGGGTCGTCATCGACCACACAAATGTCGATAGTTGCTTGAGAAAAATCTCGGTCGGTGGCTTCCGGCTGGGTGCTTACGCTCATGAGGAAGATTGGGGCAAAAAGCGTGCCAGACCGGGCTCCAGCCCCTTTTGGGGGCGCTGAGCTGCAACGAGAGCTAAAGCCCGGGCCGTAAGCCTCTAAGGACGCGGCACTTAGAAGCCGCCCACAATAGGCACGATAAATTGGAAACGCGATGCAGGGTGGAACACAGACGGCAGATGGAGTCCCGATCTGGAACAGGTTCGCGCTGGATTTGTTCCAAGCGCGAACTCGCTCCCCGTATTCTTCAATTTATCCTTTCGGCTCTTCTGCCAAATAGGGAATTGAACGCCTCCACTTCCATGAGGAACCGCTCCTCGCTGGCGCTAGCTTCATCGGGGGTCTCTCCAGCCGCTACCGTTGGGTCGGCTGCCAGGTTGGCGAGCAGGTCACATGTCGGGGACCGTTCGATGCCCTGGGGTTCTTCGAGAGCGCTAAGCACCTCAAGGATCTCGAAAAGCTCCTCGCGCGTCGAGGCGCGGTCAGACATGGAGGGCGCGTGTTCTGGCAGTTTCATGGTTTCACCTCATCGCGCACATATATGGGATGCTTTGCGGGGATCTTTGGCTCACATCCACGAGTGGGACACGGCGGAAAATCTGTGAGCTGTAACTTGTTGTATCCAAAGCGTCGTCAAGGTTCCATTTTCTCGACATCATGCGCTTCACGATGAGATCTTGCGAAGCTACCGGCGTAGCGGGCGCGTATCGAGATGAGTGCTCGGCTCGGCGCAGCGCAGCCACAAAGTCTTTTGCCTCAACTCACTTGAGCCCCGCGTAGAGTGCTCGACGAATAAGCGCCCCCTCGCTGCCCCGGCCGGAAGCCTCATCAGGCAAACTGATCAAATCCGATTTCTGCACCCGTGTTCTCGAGGGCAATGACGCCAACCTAGCGGTGGAGATAGTTTTGCACGTACCAATCCTTGATCTCGCCCCCGGTGGTCAGCCACACTTCTTGGCGCGAAGTAATATGCGCGAGCGCTTGGGCGAAGTATTTGCTCCGGTTGGGATGCCCGATAAGGAACGGGTGCAAGCAGATAGCCATGACCCGCCCATTCTTGGCGCCGTCTTCATAGAGCACGTCAAATTGATCGCGAATCATGCGCCCAAAGGTCTCGGCACTTTGTTTGAGGTCCAGAAACGCCGGGATATCGTTGAGTTCGATCGAATAGGGAATCGAAATCATGGAGCCTGTCTTGACACGCATCGGGTAGGGCTGCTCATCATTGACCCAGTTGCAAACGTACTCGATGCCGCATTCAGCGAGCAGGTCGAGTGTTCGATGTGATTCGCTGAGCGCCGGACTCAACCATCCGCGTGGATGCTTCCCCGTGCCCGTGCGGATTGTATCGATCACGTCGCGAATGAGCGCGCGTTCCTCGTCTTCGGTCTGCCGATTAATCAAGAGCGAGTTGCTCGTCCCATGTCCCATCCATTCCCAACCGAGTTGGTTTCCTCCCTGAATAATGCGCGGATAGCGGATGCAAACGTCCGAATTGAGCGCCACGGTTCCCTTGATGCCGTAGTGGTCCATGATTTCCATGAGTCGCCAGATTCCCACGCGCACGCCGTAGTCGCGCCACGAATAATTCAGCACATCGGGGGCGAGGCTCGTTGTGACGTTCGTGACGGAAGTGGAAGGGCGGTCAAACAGAAAATGCTCGATGTTAGGAATTACCCAGACCGCGACGCGAGCGCCCTTGGGCCAGCGGAGGGGCTTCCGGTCCACAATCGCGGAATAGGGGAACCGGTCGTGTTCTTGCGGGTTTTGAGCAGGCGGCTCTGCCATAGGGGAATCCTCTCCGAGTTCAGGCGCGGCCCGGCGCGGCGGCGCGGAACGTGCTCAGGTATTGCAGTGTCTCTTCGAGGGACACAACATCGGCGTATTTTGCATTCAAGTCAAATAGGCTTTGGTCATGAGCTGACTGCGAACGGTCGCCAACAGCTTCGCGCACGACCATCGGGCGGAAGCCGGTCTGGCAGGCATCGACGGCGGAGGCGCGCACGCAGCCGCTCGTCGTGCATCCGCTGATGATCAGGGTATCGACAGCGCGGACGAGGAGGCGTGAGACAAGGTCAGTTCCGAAAAAACAGGAGGCATACTTCTTGACGAGCAAAGAATCCGTCGGCCGAAAGTCGAGCCGCGAGTCAATCTGCACGCCCTCGGTCCCGGCGCGCAGCGTGGATGACCCCTTCTGCTTCATTCCAAACATGCCGGCGTCTTTCAGGTTTTCGTCCTCGTAGGACACCGTCGAAAAAATGACGGGCGTGCCTCGATCGTGCGCCGCGCGGAGCAGCAGCTGGATGGCTTCAATCTGGCTGTCCAGCTTCGCGCCGAGCGGCATCCCAGGGTTCGTGAACGCCTTGGCCATGTCCACGATCAGCAGGGCGGGCCGCTGGCCGAATCCAAGCTTTTGCCCGAAGCCCCTCTGCTGAAAAAACTCGGCATCGGAGGAACCTGCCTTCGGCGATGTCATAGGGCGTCTCCCTTCACGTTGGGCGGGAACTGTAGCTGATTGAAAACACCGATTACAAGTTGTTCAAAAGTCGCTTGAGTTGTTCGCTGTTTATGCGGCGTGCCGACCCTGTACGCTATTTAACGGCTTGAAAACGACGAATAACCTCTTGGGGTTGACGATCGCCCATCTGCAGAATGCGTTCTGCAAAATGGCGGGGTGCCATTCGGTCAACGTGATGACGGAGGTAATGTGTCGAAAACCGACATGGGCATCTCTGTCGTTCGCACCGGACCTGATGTTGCAGCAATGCGGCGCATAATCTTATTGATACCGAGATTCAGTGCCCAGAGCGTCAGGTTTCCTTTGGTCACGGGGGCTCGTGTCCGGCCAAGCCCTTGCACCATCCGACGCACGCTGTAGAACTCGAACCAAGCCTCGCGGATACTGCGGTTCAAGTCATCTGCGCTCATCAGTCGAGGCTTATCTACAACGTGCTGGAAATTGAACTTGCGCCAGTCCGTGTCAATGATGCGGGCTTCCGCGCAACAATTTCCGGATTCAGGCATCCGCAACCTGGATCTATCCGTGACCAAGGGTTGGAAGTTGCGCGAGAGGTTCACCGCGCAGTTCCGGGCCGAATTCTTTAATATTTTCAACCATCCCAACTTCACCACTCCGTACGGATGGTCGAACGGCTTCGGTGCGGGCACTTACGGCGATCCTTCCTCGACAGTCTTGGGCTGCGGCTGCGCCACACCAGACCAGACTAGCGGAAACCCGGTGCTTGGGTCGGGCGGAAACCGCGCGGTGCAGTTGAGACTGAAGCTGATCTTCTGAGAGCTTTGGCCGCCCGACCGCGGATCGATGTGCGGGGTCTCGTTTTATTTTGATGGTGTTAGGCGCTGTTAAGTGCGGGCAGACCCGTTCTTTGCCGTGAGGTAGAAATAACCCACGCGGTTGTTGGTGGGCGTCGCAAACCACATGCGTCCTTGCGAGTCTAGGAAGAATTCCCTCATTAATCCGTCAGAATGCGGGAAAGGATACTCCACAATTTTACCGGTATTCGGATCCAAGTGTCCGATCGTATCCTGATCGTTGGAGTTGTACCAAACTGTGTCGTCCTTATCGACCGCAATGGCGTAGGGAGTGCCCGCGGGGCCGGGCAGCGGATATTCCTTGAACGTCTCGGTCTTCGGATCAAACCTGCCGATCTTGTTTCCTTGGCGTTCACTGAAATAGACGATCCCGTTCGAATCCAGATCGAGCCGCTGCGGCATCCCGTGAGTAGGTGGAGACCAGTGCACGACTTTTCCGGTCTTCGCATCGATCTTGCCGATCGTGCCATCCGTCTTCAGCACGCAGAACCAGACGTTTCCCTCCTTGTCAAAGGTGATACCGTACGAGGAAGGCGCGTCCATGAAGTGAGTGAATTTCCCAGTCTTGGGGTCGAACTTGGTGACCGGACTCCCTGAGGTCCAGACGTTTCCCTCTGCGTCCACTCGGGCGGTATGCTTGCTGGGACGCTCACCCGGCACGTCTCCCGAGTCTTGGTATTCGGTGATCTTCCCCGTCTGGGGATCGAGCTTCGCGATCCTGTTCAGGGCAAATTCTGTGAACCAGACCGTGCCATCGGGCGTCGGGACGGAGGAGTGCACGCCTGCGGACTCTTCAAACGGCAGCAGGACTCGCTTAACTTCGGCCGTGTTCGGATTGAGCCTCGCGACTTCGTTGCCCCTGCCGTAATAGGGCATCCAGAGATTCCCGTCTTTGTCAGGAGTAGCGCTCCAGGGCAAGCCCTTTGGAGCCCGAAACATCGTATTCGACGTACGCGATGCCCATAGCCTCTTCGCTGAACGAGCGGACCGTGTCCTTATATCCGGGAACGTCCGCCGGAGAACGCGGCGCGGTGGGGTCGTTACCGAACATGTGCGAAAGGTAAGAAACCACGCCGTCGGCCTTGTCGTCATCGAATCTCGGCAACTGCCACCACATGGCCTTCCGCATATAGTTGATTCGGTCGCGCCATCCGTTTTCGTTGCGCGGTATTGAGGCCATCACGTTTTGGAAGCCGTGGCAGACCATACAATTGGATCTCAGCGCGTCCTTCCCTTTGCCTTCCGGCAACAGCTTCATTCCCTGAGACAGGCTCAGATCGCTCCAGCGGACTGTTCCCTGCTGCAAGGCAAAATCGAAGGATACGTTTTGATCGCCGACAAGCTTGACGCCGCTCTGGGGTTCCGCCTTGTACCCGATGGCGCGAATTTGAATCTGGTAGCTACCAGCCGGCAGGCTGCCGATGCGGTAGCGCCCCTGCTTGTCCGATAAGACGCTATACAGCTATACAGCATGTTGTTCTGCTGATTTTTTGCTTGGACAAACGCTCCCATGTAAGGATCGCCACCGGGCCCTTTTACCGTACCGGTAACAGTGGCCGCCCGCGCGCACAGCGATGAAGTCGCGATCAAAGCAAGAAATGCTAGGAAGCAACGGAATGCGCACATGGAGCCTCCTTCGCTGGCAAACCCCAAGCGTGGCTCCGGGGCCTGGACTCGAACCAGGATAACCAGATCCAAAGTCTGGT
>QHYQ01000264.1 GCA_003224175.1 Acidobacteriota bacterium | reverse complement strand
TTGCAAACGGAAGACGGGCAGATTGCCACGACGCATTCCGTCTCCGCCGGCTTGGATTATCCGGCTGTCGGCCCCGAACACGCGCTGCTCGCCGAGCAGCACCGAGTGGAATACTCCGCCGCGAGCGACGACGCGGCCATCGACGCGGCCCGGACGCTGGCGCGTCTCGAAGGCATCATCCCCGCGCTCGAAAGCGCGCACGCGATGGCCGCACTGATCGCGCGGGCTCCCCGCATGCGCCGAGATGAGCTGGTCATCTTCAATCTTTCCGGCCGCGGCGATAAGGACATGCGCCTTGCGGGCGGGCACGTCCCTCGCGGGCGTGCTGGACCTGGTCGCGTCGATTCGCCGCAAAAGCGACGTGGCCCTTGTGCTTTTCAGCTACTACAATCCCGTGCTGCAGATGGGTATCGAGCGCTTCGCCCGCCGCGCCGCGGACGCGGGTGCCGACGGCGTGTTGATCACCGATCTCACGCCGGAGGAAGCGGGCGATTATCGCCGCACCGTACAGGCCAACGGCTTGGACACAATTTTCCTGGCCGCACCCACGTCCACCGACGAACGCCTGGCCAGGATCGCCGAAGCTTCGAGCGGCTTTCTCTACGTCATCTCGAGAACGGGTGTCACCGGCGCGAGAGAGAGCTTGCCCGAAGATTTGCCGGCTCTGGTCCGCCGCGTGCGGCGCGTGAGCCGGCTGCCGATTGCGGTCGGCTTCGGCATTTCCCTGCCCGGCCAGGTTTCCATCCTGGGCGGGCTCGCCGATGCCGCCGTGGTGGGCTCGGCCCTGGTGCAGGAGATCGAGCGAGCCGCGAGCGTGGATGCCGCGCGAGAGGCTCTCGGCGCGCGTGTGCGCATGTTGAAGCAGGCCGGCAAGGCGGGAATGAGCCGCCGGGAGCCCGGCGCATGAGCGTCGAAGACTGGCGTCGCAAAATCGACGAAATCGACCGGAAATTGGTCGAATTGCTGAACGAGCGCTCGCGCTGCGTGCTGGAGATCGGTCGGCTGAAAAGGCAGGATGGCTCGCCGCTCTATCAGCCCGACCGTGAGCGGGAAGTCTTGGATGCGGCGGAAAGAGCCAACCGCGGTCCCTTGAGCGAGGCGGCCATCCGGCGCTTATTCGAGCGCATTCTGGACGAAGCGCGTTCGGTCGAGCGCACCGAAATGCGCGACGATGCGGAGCCCGATCGTCACAAGTAGCCGGCCAAGCTAATGGGTTGTCGAGCGCCAAAAGGGTTTCTGCGCCCGAGAGTCATTGGCATCAGGAGCTTTCGCGCGTTAACAAAGTCATCACGGCGCTTTTCGCGCTTGAAAAAGTCCGAGGAGAGTTCATGGTTGTCGTAATGCAGGCCGGAGCGAGCGAGGAGCAGATTCAAAATGTGATCGACCACCTCGTCTCGCTGGGCTTCGATATCCATCGCTCGACGGGAGTTTCGCAGACCGTGCTCGGCGCCGTAGGCGTGCGTCCCGATTTCGATCCGCGCGATATCGAACTGCTAACCGGGGTGCGCGAAGTCGTTCGCATCACGCAGCCCTATAAGTTGGCCAGCCGCGCATTTCGTCCGGAAGGGACCATTGTCAAATTGCCGCGCGGGGTGTGCATCGGCGGAGCGGAAGTCATGGTCGCCGCCGGGCCTTGCGCCGTGGAATCGGCGGAGCAAATCAACCTGATCGCCGCGCGCGTGGCGCGGGCCGGCGCGCGTCTGCTGCGCGGAGGGGCTTTCAAGCCGCGCAGTTCGCCGTATTCCTTCCAGGGGCTTGGCGAACAAGGCTTGCGGCTGCTGCGCGCCGCCGGCGAGCGATACAATCTCGTGGTGGTCAGCGAGGTCATGGACCCATCGCAGATCGTTTCGATGCTTCCTTACGTTGATGTTCTGCAGGTGGGCGCGCGCAATATGCAGAATTACCATCTTCTGCGCGCCCTGGGCGTTGTAGACAAGCCGGTGCTGCTGAAGCGCGGTATGTCTGCCACCATCGAGGAATGGCTGCTCAGCGCCGAATACGTCATGTCCGGCGGCAACTACAACGTGGTCCTCTGCGAGCGCGGAATCCGCACCTTTGAAACGTCCACGCGCAACACTCTGGATATCGCCGCTATTCCCGTAATCAAGAAGCTTTCTCACCTGCCCATTCTGGCCGACCCTTCGCACGGGACGGGCCGGCGCGACAAGGTTGCGCCCATGGCCCGCGCGGCGGTTGCCGCGGGCGCGGACGGTTTGCTGCTCGAAGTCCACAACGACCCCGAACATGCGCTATCCGACGGCGCGCAATCTCTCCATTTCGAGCAATTCGAGCAGTTGATGGCGGAATTGCGCATGATCGCGCCCGCCGTCGGCCGTAGTATCGCCGCGTGATGGCTCCGCTCTTTTCGCGCACTGCGGTGCTGGGCACGGGCCGCGTTGCCGTGCTCGGCACAGGACTGATTGGCGGATCGTTTGCCCTTGCCGCGCGCCGGGCGCTTCCCGGGATTCGCATTGCGGGCTGGGACAAACCGAGCGTGCTCGAACGCGCGCTCGAGTTGGGCGTCGTGGATGAGGCCAGCCCGGAACTGCAAGAGGCCGTAAAAGGCGCGGACCTCGTTTATATCGCCCTGCCGGTCGGGCTGGCCATCGAACGGCTGCCGGAGATCGCGCGCCACGTTCCGGGCCGTGCGCTCGTCACCGATGCGTGTAGCACCAAGCGTGCCATTTGCGCCGCGGCCGAAAAATGTTTTTCGGAAGATGTCTTGTTCCTCGGCGGCCATCCCATGGCGGGCAGCGAAGTGTCGGGGATCGATGGCGCCGACGCTGCGCTCTTTCAGGGCGCAAAGTACGCGCTGGTTGGCACGGCAGTAGAAGGCGCGTCCGGCGTCGAGCCCGGCCCGATTTCCGGCGACGCCATTTCCGGCGATCGCATTTCACAAGAGAAGACCGGGCGCATCGAACAAGGCGATGCGCGGATCGCAAATTTTGTGCGCTTGATCGAAGCCATTGGCGCGCGTCCGATATGGATCGACGCCGAGGCCCATGACCGCGCGGCGGCCTTCGTGTCGCATTTGCCGCAATTGGTTTCCATAGCGCTCGCCGGCGTGACCCGCGAGGCGACCGATCAGACGGGTTTGCCGCTCACGCTTGCGGGACGCGGGTTGCGTGACGCTCTGCGGCTGGCCGGCAGCCCCTATTCCGTCTGGCGGGACATTGTGCTCACCAATACAGATAATCTGGATACGGCCCTGGACCGGCTCGTGCAAGCGATCGAGCATCTGCGCGCGCATCTGCGCCAGCGCGAACTCGAAGAGGAGTTTTCCGCCGCCAACGACGTCTATAAACTGCTTCACAATTTGAGTTAGAGTGAAGGGCAGGACGGGTGCCGCGGGAGCTGCCGTTAGCAACTTTGGACTGAAGAAGACCGGCACAATTTCTTGGAGGGGTTCTCCAAAACTGGATGGACAAGACAGTTGCTAATGCGGAGGTGGCGGTCCGGCGCATTCACGACGGCGCCTCGATCCTCATGGGAGGCTTCGGCATCTGCGGCATTCCCGAAAATCTGATTGCCGCGGTCCAGCGAGCTGGCACGAAGAACCTCACGGTCATCTCCAATAATGCCGGCACCTCGGATTTCGGCATCGGATTTTTGCTGCAGGCGCGGCAAGTGCGCAAGATGGTGGCTTCCTACGTGGGAGAAAATAAGCTTTTCGAGCAGCTGGTGTTGAGTGGCGAAATCGAGCTCGAGCTCAATCCGCAGGGAACGCTCGCCGAGAGAATCCGCGCCGGCGGCGCCGGCATACCGGCCTTCTATACTCCCACGGGCTACGGCACCATGATTGCCGAAGGAAAAGAAACCCGCGAGTTTGGCGGCAGGATGTATGTGCTGGAAAAGGCGCTGCGGGCCGATTTCGCCTTTGTCAAAGCTTGGAAGGGCGACCGCTGGGGCAATCTGATGTATCGCAAGACGGCGCGAAACTACAATCCGGTGATGGCCACGGCGGCCGATTACGTGATTGCCGAAGTGGAAGAACTCGTGGAACTCGGCGGCATTCCGCCGGACCAGGTGCATACGCCGGGCGTTTATGTGCACGCGATTTTTCAGGGCGCGCACTACGAGAGGCGAATCGAGAAGCGCACCGTTCGCCGGCGCGTGCGAGTGTAATTCTCCGGAGAGGAGGAAACATGCCCGCTAGTGAAGTGGATAAGCGCGAGTTGATCGCGCGCCGCGTGGCTCAGGAGTTGCGCGACGGCTACACCGTAAATTTGGGCATTGGCATGCCCACGCTGGTTGCCAACTATATTCCCGCCGGCACGGAAGTCATATTCCAATCCGAAAATGGCATGCTGGGAATGGGCCCTTTTCCGCTGGAAGGCGAAGAAGATGCCGATCTGGTCAATGCCGGGAAGGAAACCGTCTCGGAGATTCCCGGCAGCAGTTTTTTTTCGAGTTCCGATTCCTTCGCCATGATTCGCGGAGGGCATGTGGATCTAACGGTTCTAGGAGGCCTGCAGGTGGACGAAAAAGGCAATCTGGCCAACTGGGCCATCCCCGGCAAAATGCTGAAGGGAATGGGCGGAGCGATGGACCTGGTATCGGGCGCGCGCCGCGTGATCATCGCCATGGAGCACACCAGCAAAGACGGCAAACCTAAGATCATGCGCAAATGTACGTTGCCGCTCACGGGAGTGGGCGTGGTCGATCTCATCGTTACCGAATTGGCCGTGATCGAGGTCACACCCGACGGGCTCGTGCTGCGCGAGATTGCGGAAGACGTAACGCCCGAAGCGGTTCAGAAGCTGACCGAAGCGCGCCTGCGCGTTGCACCGGAACTGAAAAAGATTGCGCTTTGAGGCCAACACTTGGATTTGAACTCGATAGTGATTCTGAGCCTGCACTCGCCCCGCGAAAAGGTCTGGGGCGAGCTGCTGTCCCTCAATACGGCGGGCGTGACTCTGCGCGGCATCGATCTGAATTCCTTCGATGATTTCGTGCACCAAGTCTTGCATCCGGAAGGCGAACGCGTCGGCCTGCCAACGCTGTTCTTTCCCATGCAGCGCGTGGAGAGGATTGCGCTGGACGAACCCAGCGGCTCGATTCCTTCTTTTTCTGATATATTCGAACGAAAGGTGGGCCGTTCGCTGAAGGATTATCTCGAACTGTTCGCCTGACCTGCTTCCGGAACTTCCAATCTATGGCCAGCCGCATCCTGACAGTTCCGAACCAAGTGACCCTGCTGCGCCTGGGTTTCCTGCCGCTCTTCATTATTCTGGTTTTTTACCGGCGCTACACCTGGGCGCTCGCCATTTTGATTCTTGCGGCACTGACCGACAGCGTGGATGGCTTACTGGCGCGTTCCCTCAATCAAAAGACGAGTCTGGGCGCCTATCTCGATCCGATTGCCGATAAGCTCCTGCTTTCCTCCTCGTTCGTGGTGCTGGCGCTCAATGGGCAAATTCGCTGGTGGCTGACGATTCTGGTTCTCGGGCGCGACGTCCTGATTCTCACGACGGCGGCGGTGATCCTATTGACGGCCGGCTATCGCGCCTTTCCTCCTTCCATTTACGGCAAGCTGACGACGACGCTGCAAATCCTCCTTGTCTTTACGGTGCTGGCCGCGGCGGTGTTCCACCAGCCAGCACTCGTTGCGGCGCGACGCGTGCTGGTCTATGTGGTGGCCGGCTTCACGGTCTTTTCCGGGTTCCACTATAGCGTGGTGGTGGCGCGGCAGCTAAGCCAGGAAAGCCCGGCGCCGTCGTAACTGGCGTGTGAGTGTGCGGCCTCTACCCGCCAATCGGTGAACTGAAATAGTTCAGGAGCATGAAGACGAAACTCGCCAGAACGGCGACTCCTGTGGTCCATCCGAGTGCATAGGCGCGGCGGCGCTCGACCACATCCGCCGGATGGCGGTCGGCCATTACTTTGCCGAGCAAAAACCCTGCCACGAATCCGCCGACGTGCGCGTAATTATCGATGCCCGGCATCAGTATGCCGAGGACCGCGATATAAGCGAGCCAGTAGAGCAACTGGCTCCGCAGCATGCGCATGCCGATGCTCTGCCTTCCGGTAGTGAGCGCAAGCAGCAGCCCAACCAGACCAAGCAGCGAACCCGAAGCCCCCACGCTGTTGTGTCCCGTAAAGCTGCTTAACAGATAACCGCAAGCGCCCGTCACGATAAAAATGAATAGAAAGCGGGCCGACCCATAGAGTTCCTCGATCGTCGGCGCCAGATCCATCATCACCCACATGTTGAAACCGATATGGAGAAGACTGCCATGAAGGAAAATGGCGGTGATTAATCGCCATGGCTGTGAGAGGTCGTTCTGGTAAAAGAATAGAGGACGCGAGGCGCCCATACGGTCTAGAACTCGGCCGTCTATCCCGCCGAGGCCAAACAATGCACCGAATCCGCCGCCAGGCGCCTGGAAGCCGCTGCGCTTGATGGTGATCAGCAGGCTGGCTCCGTAGAGAATGCAGCAGAGGCCCAGGATTCCATAGCTGACCGGCGAAATCTGCGGCACGAGCTTGCTGAGCGAGCGGCTGGCGGCGGCCAGGGAGAAGGTCAGGCTCGCGCCGCATTGGTGGCAACGGCCGGCCGTCGAGCCCACCAGCGTTCCGCAGGCCGGGCATAATCGCGGGCGGGCCATCGAAGGCTGCCTGCGAAACACAGAACCGAATTGATTGCGCCAGCGGTCGATTTTGTAGCGCCAACGAATGGGAAGGGGCACACGGCCTCCTTGCGAGCCGACGAGACGCCTGTCTATAATACGAAAAATTTGCTTGGGACGCGAAAGCGCCGTCCCGAACGCGAGCATGGCGTGTCCACTTTCGAGGACTTCGGCCGCAAACTGGACCGCGAAATCGAGCGCTTGCGCGAGCTGGCGGAGAAGAAAATCGGCCCGGCGACGCGACGGAAGACCGCGCGATCGCTTCGACGAATGTCCGAAAAACTGGCCCAGATGGCCGCGGATATAGAAGCCAAAGTTGAACCCAAAGCGGATTCGCGCTGACCGGCGGAATTGCTTCCAGTTTACCCACCGGGGTCCCCAAGACACGCCTCTCGAGCGCGAGTACTCGCGCGATGATAAAAGTCGCGTGTATTGGGGTGATTGGCGTCTCTACCTGGCACTCTTTGCGCTCTTTGGCATGACAGGATGCGCAGCAAAACGGCCTGCAAGTGCGGGCATTCCCGCGCCTCCGGCGGCTTCGAGCTCACGGGCGGCCCCTTCGGAACCGGCCATTGAACTCGGAACCTACGTCGAGCGGGGAGTGGCTTCGTGGTACGGTGCGCCCTTTCATGGACGGCAATCGTCGAGCGGCGAAATTTTTGATATGAACCGATTCGTCGCCGCGCATCGTACGCTGCCCTTTGGAAGCATTGTCCGAGTGACCAATCTGAATAACGGCAAGCATACCGAGGTGCGTATCATCGATCGCGGACCATTCGTCGAGGGTCGCTTGATCGACTTGTCTCTGGCCGCCGCCCATGCCATCGACATGGTGGGCACAGGCGTGGCGCCGGTGCGGCTGGAACTTGTATCCAGCCCGTCGCCGCTCACGGGTGCCTTCTCGGTTCAAGTGGGAGCATTTCAGCAGCGCAAAAACGCGGATCGGCTGCGAGCCGATTTGAGCCGCCGCTACCCGGTCTTCGTGCAGGACTATGCAGCGCCCGCGGGACGCCTCTACCGTGTGCGCGTGGGGCGCCTGGCAACCGAACGGGCGGCGCAGCGTCTTGCGGCCCAACTCACTCGCGAGAAGGGCTTCCATAATACGTTTGTGGTGAGATTGGACGGACTGCAATGAACAATGGCGCATTTCAGTCCGTGGCGAGTGCTGACTCATTTTGCCCGAAACGATCAGTTCGTGTGTCATTCCGAGCCCGCTGTCGGGCGCACGCCTTGCGCCCGACGGTCCGTACCGGCGGCGACGAACTTCGCGTTAGTTAGTCTTTCGGGAGGCTTGCGGCTATGAATGACTGCATCTTTTGCAAGATCAGCAAGGGCGAATTGCCCGCAAAATTGGTGTACGAAGATCCGGAACTCTTCGCATTCGAAGATATCGCGCCGCAGGCCCCCACGCATATCCTCATTTGCTCGCGCAAGCACATGGTGAATCTCGCCGACTCGAAGGAAGAGGACGGTGCTTTGTTTGGGCGGGCACTGCTGTTGGCGAGCCGCTTGGCCGCGAAGCGCAAGCTGACGTCTGGATACCGAGTGGTGGTGAACAACGGACGCGGCGCCGGCCAGACCGTCTTCCATCTGCATTTCCATTTGCTCGGCGGGCGAGATTTCCGCTGGCCGCCCGGCTAGGCAATCGTCGTTTCAGCCGGCGGACTCCAGGACTTTCTCGGCGGGACCGCCCTGCGCTAACTCCTCGAGCGATACGCGCGCGCGGTCGAGCTTGCGATCGGCGTC
>QHYQ01000263.1 GCA_003224175.1 Acidobacteriota bacterium | reverse complement strand
CGAGCCCACGGGCGCGCTGGTTCAGCCGGAAACTTATAACAAGCTGTTCAGCATGCACGGCATCATCATGATTTTCTTTTTCCTGATTCCCTCCATCCCGGCGACGTTGGGAAATTTTCTCGTTCCCATGATGGTGGGGGCGCGCGATCTGGCCTTCCCGCGCATTAACTTGTTGAGCTGGTACGTTTACATGGTGGGCACCGTGCTCACCCTTTTCGCCATTCTGGCGGGCGGCGTGGATACGGGCTGGACTTTTTATCCGCCCTACAGCAGCAACTACTCTCACACCCACGTCATTCTGGCGGCGCTGGGCGTTTTCATCGCCGGCTTTTCCTCCATTTTGACCGGATTTAATTTCATCGTCACCATCCACAAAATGCGCGCCCCCGGAATGACCTGGAAGCGCATGCCGCTCTTCCTCTGGGCCATGTATGCCACCAGCATTATCTTCGTTCTGGGAACGCCGGTGATCGCGATCGCTTTGTTCCTGCTGGGCCTCGAAAGGCTCTTTCACGTAGGGATTTTCGATCCAGCCATCGGCGGAGATCCAGTTTTATTCCAGCATCTTTTCTGGTTTTATTCCCATCCCGCGGTATACATCATGATTCTGCCGGGCATGGGCGTGGTCAGTGAATTGGTCACCTGCTTCGCGAAAAAGAAGCCCTTCGGATACATCTTCATCGCCTATTCGAGCCTGGCGATCGCCCTAATCAGCTTTTTCGTCTGGGGACACCACATGTTTGTGTCCAGCCAATCCGTGTATGCGGGGTTCGTCTTCTCGGCGCTCAGCTTCGCAGTCGCCATTCCCTCCGCGATCAAAGTCTTTAATTGGACCGCAACTCTCTACAAGGGCTCGATCTCCTATCAAGCCCCGATGCTCTACGCGCTCGGCTTCATCGGACTATTCACCATGGGCGGCCTCACCGGACTTTTTCTGGCGTCGCTCGCCACCGACGTTCATCTGCACGACACCTATTTCGTGATCGCGCATTTTCATTACATCATGGTCGGCGGCGCCGTGATGGCTTACATGGGCGGCATCCACTTCTGGTGGCCGAAGATCACCGGCCGCCTCTATCACGACGGCTGGGCCCGCCTCGCCGCGCTGGTGATTTTTGTGGGTTTCAACCTCACTTTTTTTCCGCAATACATGCTGGGCTATTTGGGAATGCCGCGCCGCTACGCCGTTTATCCCGCGGAGTTTCAGGTGCTCAACATTATGTCGTCCGCCGGCGCATCGATTCTCGGCGTGGGCTACCTGATTCCGTTCGTCTATCTTCTGTGGTCTATCCGTTATGGACCCGTAGCGGGAGCGAATCCCTGGGGCGCCAAAGGCCTGGAGTGGGAGACGCCATCTCCGCCTCCCACAGATAATTTCGAAGAGACGCCGCTGATTACCGAAGAGCCCTATGGCTACGCCGAGCAGGAGCACGCGCATGTCTGAGAGTGCAGCCGGCAGCCCTTTGGTGACACCGTCCGCTCGCCATCTCCGCCCTGCACTGCACCACCAGTTCGAGGAGCTGGAGCAGCAGTACGACGCCAGCAGTTTCGGGATGTGGGTTTTTCTGGCGACGGAGATGCTGTTTTTTGGTGGAGTCTTTACCGGCTACATCATGTACCGATCTCTGTACTACTCCGGGTTCGCAGCCGGAAGCCACGGACTCGAAGTAGATCTCGGAGCCGCCATGACGTTTGTGCTGCTGGCCAGCAGCTTTACCATGGCCATGGCCGTCCATGCCGCGCGCGCAGGCAAGCGCGTGATGCTCGTCGGATTGCTATCCTCAACGATAATTCTCGGCATCGCCTTCCTCGCAATGAAGTTCACTGAATATTTTCACAAATGGCACGAACAGCTCGTTCCCGGCCTGAATTTCCATCCCGCCGTGGAAAGTTTGCGCGGCGCTCCAGAACACACCGTCGAGTTATTCATGTGCTTTTATTTCTTCATGACCGGCCTCCATGCGCTGCACATGATCATCGGCATCGGCCTCTTGAGTGTTATGGCCATCCTTGCGTGGCGAGGAAAGATTTCGCGCGAACACTACAACCGCGTGGAAGTCTCCGGACTTTACTGGCACTTCGTGGATATTATTTGGATTTATCTCTTTCCTCTCCTCTATCTCATCGGCGGTCGCTACAAATGAGCGAGAAAAAACCTTCGGTCGGAACCTACACTATGGTTTTTGTGGCGCTGCTTATCCTGGCCGCGCTGACCACCGGCATCGCTTACATAAATCTCGGCGAACTGAATACCGTCGTAGCGCTGGCGATTGCAGCCTTAAAAATGTGCCTAGTGGGACTTTTCTTTATGCATCTTTGGTACAGCCGAGGCCTCATCCGGATTGTCGTGTTGGCTGGATTTTTTTGGCTTGCACTGATGGTTTCGTTCGTTTTGGCCGACGTCTTCAGCCGCTCCTGGATCAAACTGCCCAGCCCCTGACACAGCCAAACGTCAAACGACGCTGAAAACTTGCAGGCAGCGTGCCACCGCCTCCCGGGCCGTGAGGCTATGAGCTAAACTATTGACGGGACGAGGGGAACTTACTGTATTGAGACTAAACTCTCGTAGGTGTATAGGGGTATAGGTAGAAATCTTGACTTCATATTTCTCCGATACGTATGACTAAGAACAATGAGGCTTCCTGAAGAATCAGGGTCGCATCCAACCGAAAGAGTGAACTCGGGCACCATGGTCGAAGACCAAAGACTCGGGCAACCGGTTCTCATGAACCACACAGAGCGAAGGAAGAGCCCCAGAACTTCGATTCGCAGGCTTGCCTACGTCAACTTGGAGCCATACGACAATGGCGGCGTAATAGCCGATATCTCCAAAGAAGGTTTGCGCTTTCATACGGTTAAGCCTGTTGAACAGGGCGGGCTCGTTCGTCTCTCCATTCTCCTGGGAGCGGCGAACCAACTCCAGGTAGTTGGCGACCTGATATGGATGGACGCGACGCGCAAGATCGGCGGTGTGCGGTTTACCGTTCTGCCGGACGGCACAGCCGATCAGATTCTCAAATGGGCGGAAGCATTAAACAGCGCCGATGCGTTCAAATCGGGCACATCTCGACGAAGTGACGGAATTCCCGACCCATCTATTCCGAATCACGCGTCACCACAAGCTAAACCTGCGGCCGATTTAAGCAACGTTGCGGCGCCTCCGAAACCCAACCTATCGGCACCACCACCGGCCGCGCCAGTGGAAGCCGGTCCCGAACCGAGTGTGCGACCGGCTTGGGTGCCCCCTGCGACGCGGCCTCCTGCTGGCGCGCCAACTGCTCCAATAAGCTCACGAGACTTGACCGCAGCGGGCACCGAGCGTCCGCAGCCTTGGTCCAAACCCGGCGAGACCCGGCAACCAACTGCCCTGCACCCGACTATGCCCTGGATCACGCACTTTGATCCCGATCCTCCAGTGCGAGGTTCGTCATTTCTTCGAGGTGTGCTCGGCGGGTTTTTACTCTGCGCCGTGTTCGGGTCGGCGGCTTGGTTCGCTGTGCGTCACTATGGCTGGCAAATCAGTCCTGTTCGATTCGGCACTCCTCTCGCACTGAATCCGCTCGCACCCAGCCCGCTTGCGTCGCATCCGGATTTGCCGTCCTCCCCTTCGGCGGAGCTTCCAAACTCAGTCGGCACGAGCACTCCGGAAGAGCCGGAAGAAGGCCAATCGGCCGCTCAAGCAATTCCGCCTCCTGCGTCACCGAACGCACGATCTGATCCGTATACGCAGCTTAATACGGGTGCAGAAGCCACCGACAATTCTGCCGCAGGCCCCAAATCGGCCGTCCCGCCTGAAGCCTCCGCGTCGCCTCGGAGTCCATCGCCGCAAGCTCCCATCGTCGAAGTTGCGCCACCCACGACACTCAGCCCTGCCGAGAGAGGAGCGCCCGGGCTGGCGCCGCAGCGCCTCGCCGACGGGTTCGCCTCGCAGCTTCCGCGGTCCACCGATACCGGCGAATCTCAGCTCATGCTGGCGCGGCAATATTTGGATGGGCATGTCCGGCCCCGGAATCCTACCGTGGCCTCGCAGTTGCTGTGGTCGGCGGTGGAAAAGGGCAATACCGCCGCGGAAATGGACCTCGCCGATTTGTACCTGCACGGGGACGGCGTGGCCAGAAATTGCGATCAGGCCCGCGTGTTGCTGTCTGCAGCGTCCAGTAAAGGCAATCCGGAAGCAATGCAAAAACTCAGCGAGCTAAATCGGACCGGCTGTCGCTAAGCGATTGAAGTCCATTGCCGCGCGCCCTCCTCTCCAAAGCAGACCACTCTTTTCTGTTTGCCAACGAACATATAGCCTGAGAGGATCATCTTCCTAAACCCAATGGAAGGAATAGAGTAGATGCCTCAAATGGCGCCCGGGAAGGGGCTTTTTGACGAACTCAAGATCCGCGACGTACGCTTCCTGAACCGAATCGCCGTCTCACCCATGTGCCAATACTCCTGCCAGAACGGCTTGGCCACGGATTGGCATTTCGTTCATCTCGGGAGTCGCGCCGTGGGCGGGGCGGCGCTGGTCATGGCCGAAGCCACGGCTGTTCTGCCGGAGGCGCGCATCAGTCCTCAGGATTTGGGGATTTGGAGCGAAGCTCATATCGAGCCGCTCGCCCGCATTACGAAATTCATCCATGCCCAGGGCAGTGTAGCGGGTATCCAGATTGCCCATGCCGGGCGCAAAGCGAGTACCGTGCGTCCTTGGGACGGCGTAGGCAAACTCGCCGAACACGAAGGCGGCTGGAGCGACATCGTCGCGCCCAGCGCTATTGCCTTTGCTCCTAACTATCCCATGCCCGCCGCCGTTACGACCGAGCGTATCTCAGCGGTCGTAGATGCCTTCGGGAAAGCCGCGCAACGCGCCCTCGACGCCAGCTTTCGTCTGCTCGAGATTCACTCCGCGCATGGATATTTCCTCCATGAGTTCCTATCGCCTCTTAGCAATCACCGCTCCGATCTGTATGGGGGCTCCTTCGTGAACCGCACGCGAATCGTCCGGGAGGTGGTTGGCAAGGTCCGCCGCTTTTGGCCGGAACGACTGCCGCTCTTTATTCGCATCTCCTCCACGGACTGGGTAGAGCGCGGCTGGGATATCGAGCAGGCCGTGGAATTGGCTCGAAACCTGAGCACGCTCGGCGTGGATTTGGTGGATTGCTCTTCCGGAGGAAACGTTGCCGACGCAAAGGTTCCCATGGGCCCAGGCTATCAGGTGCCGTTTGCAGAGCGGATTCGCCGCGATGCCGGGATCCTTACCGGTGCCGTAGGCATGATTACCGAAGCGCACCAGGCTGACGAAATCATCCGCAGCGGACAGGCGGATATCGTTCTGCTGGCCCGCGAGATGCTGCGCGATCCTTACTGGCCGCTTCACGCCGCCGTTAAGCTTGGCAAGTCAATATCCTGGCCTGCGCAATATCTTCGCGCGGCGCAGCCCGGAACTCCGGCGCGCCAGCCGGCCGAGGAGATCGATTCAGGTCAAACGGTTGCCGAGTCACTGAGAACGAAAAACTGAGCGAAGCCCTCTATGGGACCCTTCGGCTGCTTGCCGTATTGCGATCTACCGACAGATGAGGGTATCGTATCCGGTAGCTCACACGTTGCTCCGAATTGAGCCGCCTGGGGTTTCCGAGTCAGGAGGCACACTATGACGCCCAGCATTTACGAATCGTCCCGCCGTTCGTTTCTACAGCGTTTAGGCTTCTATGGCGCGGCTCCGGCGATCCTGAGCCTTCTGAGCCGAAACTTGCTCGCTGCGCCGAAAGCAGCCGCCCAAAAGGACGACGAAGCGCCGTCTGCTCCCACGGACAAGAAAATCTGGAGCAACGAGTATTGGGCTCAACGGGGAAATCTCAAGCTCAACCTTTTCCGCAAGCGACTCAGTGCGCCGCATTCGCGCGAAGTGACAGAGCCGGTGCTCTTCCTCGTACACGGCTCATCCATTTCCGGCCGGCCGACCTTCGATCTCAGCGTCCCCGGCCACGGCGAGTACTCGCTGATGAACAAGTTCGCCGAATATGGATTCGATGTGTGGACCATGGATTTTGCAGGATACGGCAGGTCGTCTGCCGGCGAAGCCAACTCCAACATCGCCGATGGCGTCGAGGATCTCAAAGCTGCAGTGGAAGTAGTGGCACGCGAAACAGGGCACCAGCGCTATCATTTTTTTGGCGAATCTTCGGGAGCGCTTCGCGCGGGTGCTTACGCCATGGAGCAGCCGCAACGCATCAATCGTCTCGTCCTCACGGCCCTGACTTATACGGGCGAAGGATCGCCCACCCTCGCCGATCGCGCCAAGCAGCTCGAGTTCTATCGCACGCATAACCGGCGCCCGCGCGACAGCGCCATGATCCACAGCATTTTTACCCGCGATAAGAGCGGAACTTCCGAACCCGCCGTGGGGGATGCGCTGGCGGACGCGGAGCTGCGCTTCGGCGAGAGCGTTCCCACCGGCACGTATCTCGATATGACCGCCAACTTGCCGGTCATCGATCCGCAAAAGATTCGTGGGCCGGTGCTCGTTGCGCGTGGCGAATATGACGGCATCGCCACCGACGAGGACTGCCTCAATTTTTATCGCAAGCTCGCTAATTCGGACCGGCAGTTTGCGATTTTGCCGGGCATGGCACATTCGCTCGTGCTCGGATTAAATCGTCACCAGTTATGGCACGTCACGCGCGCCTTTCTAGAGATGCCGCCCAGGCTGGATTCATTGAAAGCCTGATCGCATGGCTTAGCGTCCCAAAGCTTCGGCAGTAATCGCGCTGCAAGAATATTACGACCGCGCTGAAGCGCGCTGTTCCCTTGCCGCCGTGTAGGTGTTGAGGAACGCCAGGGTGAGCGGCCAAGCCTGCGCGGCCGCGACCGGGTTGTAACTCGCGCGCGCGTCGCAGAAAAAGCCGTGATCGCCTTCGGAAAATTCCACGTTTACATAACTCTTTCCCGCGGTTTTCAAAGCATCCCCCACGGCGCCCCTTTGATCCGGTGTAATGTGCTGGTCCCGCCCGCCCCAGAAAAGCAGCACCGGCGCCTTCAAATCCTTCACGCGGTTCAGCAAACCCGGATTCATGGGATTCGGGGCAATGCCACCACCATAAAAAGAAACGGCACATTCCAGCGGCAGCGTGATTGCCGCCAAAACTGCGGCCCGGCCTCCCATGCAGAAGCCGACGGCCGCGATCGGAGCACCTGCCGCAGCGCCATTGGCACGCAGCCAATCGTAAGCGGCCCGAAAATCAGTTTCCATAGCTGGATCGCGCAGTTCCTTTAGATGAACCATGGCCGAGGGGAAATCTTCGTATCTGCCCTCGAATCCGGCGCCCGTACGATGGAAAAGCTCGGGCGCCACCGCGAAAAATCCCTCCCGCGCAAAGCGATCGGTAATATCGCGGATATGTGCGTTCACTCCGAAGGCCTCCTGCATGACCAGCAGGCCGCGCGCTGCGGCCGCGCCCGCTGGGCGCGCCGCATACAGCCGAATGGACGTGCCGTCGCTCACCTTCGTGGTAACAAATTCGCTCTTAATGTCCATTGCGCTCCTCCTAGACGTTTTGCGGAAATCTGGTCTGGTTGCTTCGTAAGTCTCGACTCAACTAGCGAGTCTCCGGCGGCCGGACGCCGCAGAATACACATCGTTGCGTTCCTTGTCCACTCAGGAACGTCACAACACAATGTCTGTCGTCTCGACGAGATTAGCGGCTCTTGGGACTGGGCAGAGAACGCAAATAAGCAATAACAGCTTGTGCGTCGCCGTCATTCAAATGGTAGAGGTGCATCGGCGGTTGAATCTCGCGCCCGCTCGCCGATTCGCCCTTTTCCAGAACCCGCTCCATTTGTTCGTCGCTAAGGCTTGGCAACCCCGCGAGCGGTGGCGCAAATTGAGCCCAATTCGAGACGGGGCGCACCGGCTCGATCCAAATCGACGCCCCCTGAAGCCAGCGCGAACGAACGAGCTGATAAAGAAAGCGCCGGCCTCTCGCTTTCTGGAAAGGCCGGCGCGAGTCATGCACGGCGATGTGCTTCAGAGAACGATCGAGAAGGTGACTCTCTGCCTGGATTCGTGCGGTTGTTGCTGGATACGTATTCCCGCTGTTGCCTCCCGCAGGCCTATTACCACTCGTTTGGAGCGATGCTACTGTCTGTGTATGGCTCGCTCCACAAGGCAATTTGCAACTGCACGGATTTGCACCACGCGCGGTGCATTCGCTCGACTTCGTCCGCCGAGTGACCCTTCGCGCCGAGAAATGGTTTGATGGCATCATTGATGATGGCGGTGAACGCGATCACATACCTCAGCGGAATGTAGGCCGCCGATTCGACGTGGTCGGTCTGGTTCTTTTTCACACTGGTGTGACGCAAAGCGATCTCCTGCTGATAATTGAGCCAGTCCTGGTCGTAGCGGCGGAAACAGGTATCGAGAATCCATTGCCGAAATCGCAGCCCGCTCTCAGCGGAATAGTGCGGATCCGGCTTGCCTTCAAGACTTAGAGAATATTGTGCCAGGTGCGGGTTGGCGGCGATGACGCTTCGCCATTTCTTCACCACGTCCTCGGTTTGATCCGCGATCACTTCGCCGGCGATGTGGAGATACCGCTGGTCTTCATCTGTGAAATTTACCGTCCTCTTCAAAAGCTCCAAATCGGCGAGCGAAACGGGCGACCTTGCTGCCTCGGAGGTCCCGTAGGTATATCCGGGAATCTCGCTCGCGACCTTTCTGGTTGCTTCTGAGGCTGCTTGTTTCGGATTCATGATCTTAGTTCCTCCGCATCCACGCACGAAAATACGCCGAATCCCGACGCGGTGGCGCAGAGTCGCGAGCCGCTACTCGTCCTGCTTGCCCTTGACAAATTTACATCGCGCAAAGTACACTCTGCTTGTCGCTTTTATGATGCAGAAGTCAGAAAACTCCGCTGGTCCTTGCGCCCTCGTGGGCGTAAGCCGCTGTTGTTGTCGCCCCTAGCTGCTGTCCGTCCTTCGCCGGCAGAGCCGCTCTGCCTACATTAGAGCACACACCAGCAGTTGTTCTTGCGTAATCGAGGAATCGGATCGTGAAGCCGTACACCGAATTGAAGACAGGCTATATTCAGGTTAATACTTCAGTCCTCTCACAGCGCGGCCCCCGGCGCTGTTGTCGAACCCATCGTTAAGGACCGATTCGATCGCGACATCGGCGTCCCAAGCAACACAAATTCAGCGTATTGAGAGGACATTTCGAAATGCCAGGCAGCAGAAGGATTGCAGCACACAAATTGCCGTACTGCTCGATCTTATCTTCGCTTTTCATGCTGATCTTGTGTGCCTTCAGCACGACTCCATCCTGGGCTCAGGATGACGCGTCGATTCGCGGCACACTCAGCGATGCAACGGGAAGCGCCATAGCCGGTGGCACGGTCAGAATCAAGAATCTCGAGACTGGCCTAGCCCGCACACTGATCACAGATGATTCGGGCCGGTATGAGGCGCCCGTGCTGCCTGTGGGCGCCTATGAAGTATCGGCCGAGAAGACCGGGTTTCAGCCTGCGCGAGCAAAGCTAAACCTGGTAGTAGGACAACGAGCTACGGTCGATCTTGCACTTGCGGTCGCGGAATTGCAGCAGAGCGTTCAGGTGCAGGAGACCGCTATTTCCGCCGATGTAACCACGATAGAAACCTCCGGACTGGTTGGAGAGCGCCAGGTGAAGGATCTGCCTTTGAACGGCCGCAGTTACGACCAGTTGGTGACGCTCAATCCTGGAGTCGTGAACTACACATCGCAACGGGCGGGAGGGATTGGCACGTCGAACTCGGTCGTGGGCAACATGTTCTCCGCGTCGGGGCGCAGGCCCCAGGAGAATCTGTATCTGCTCAACGGAGTTGAATACACGGGGGCTTCGGAGATTAACAACACTCCCGGAGGAGCCAGCGGCCAACTCCTGGGTGTGGATGCAGTCAGAGAATTTTCCGTGGTGAAAGACGCGTACGGAGCGGAATACGGCAAGCGTCCGGGCGCACAAATCAACATCGTAACCGCCTCCGGCACAAATGGCATCCACGGCAGCGCCTATGAATTTCTGCGCAATAGTGCGCTGGACGCGCGCAATTTCTTCGATCACGGCACGATCCCGCAGTTTCAACGTAATGTGCTTGGTGCATCGCTCGGCGGACCGCTCAAGAAAGATAAAGCTTTTCTCTTCGCAAATTACGAAGGTTTCCGCCAGAACCTCGGCCTGAGCGATGTCACCCTCGTGCCGGATGCCACTTCACGCGGCAATGCCGTTGCCGGCGTGCGGCCGCTGCTCGCGCTTTGGCCGGTGGCCAACGGCCCGGAACTTCTGACCTCCACGGGAGCGCCAAGTGGGATTGCCGAAGCCTTTTCCAATCCGTTACAGCGCGTGCGCGAGGACTTCGGAACGACGCGGTTCGACCAGACTTTTTCGAGCAAAGATTCCTTCGCCGCCGTTTATACTGCGGACGACAGCACTGCGCACTCGCCCGGCAATAACCCCGTCACCGTTGTCGACATCTTCTTGAGAGAGCAAGTGGTGTCCCTCAACGAGACTCACATCTTCTCTCCCAATGTGCTTAATCGCACGACGTTTGGCTTTTCCCGTGCGGGCTTCTATTTCGATAGCGGAACGACCTTAAATTTGCCGTCCTGGGTTAATCCCGGCCAGCCCGTCGGCGCTGTAGTCGTCGGCGGCGGCACCACGTTGAATGGAGCCTCGCAGATCACCAACGGCGGCACGAATGCCGGAAGCAACCTCCGCGCGGTGCGCAATCTGTTTACCGCCGAAGACCATCTCACGCTCACCCGTGGCAATCATCTCTTCGATATCGGCGTGTGGTTCGAGCGGGTGCAGTCCAACGACAGCCTCGTGCAGGATCAGTACGGTCAGATATCCTTCGCCAGCTTGAAGACATTTATCGAAGAGGGCATCGTAGGCACGTACACCTACGCGCCGTCGTACACGCCGTTGGGATGGCGTTCCTCGGAAGGTGCGTTCTATGTGGAAGATGCCGTTAGGCTGAAACCCTCGTTCGAGCTCCGCATCGGTTTTCGAGGAGAATTCACCAATGGGTGGAACGAGGTTGGCGGCCGCGCGTCCAACTACGGCTTCAACCCCGCCGGCGTGATTCTTAGCCAGCCCACTGTCGGCAGCGCGGCCCTCCCCGTAAACAACGCCAAATTTTTGCCCGCGCCGCGCCTCAGCATGGCCTGGGCCCCCTTCGCCTCAAAAAAGACCGTTATTCGCGCGGGCGTTGGCCTTTACTACGCCCTGCTCGACAACTTGAGTTACCGCCTGGACCAGAATCCGCCTTACAACACGGTATACACGGTCCAGAACATTCCGTTTTCCAGCATCGCTCCCAACGCAACTTATGCCGGCGCGAAAATCATTCCCAGCGGCGTGCAGCCGAACCTGCAGACGCCCACGGTGGAGTCCTACACGCTGAAGATTGAGCAACAAATCGCGCCGAACACGGTCTTGAGCGCGGCCTATATTGGTTCGCATGGCTACCACGAATTGCTTTCCCTCGATGCGAATCTTCCCGCTCCGACGATCTGCCCCGCTTCCCCTTGCCCCACCGGCTATCCCGCAGGTGCCTTCTATTCCCCTGCCAACGCGCCCTTGGCTAACAGCGCCGTTTGGAACACCACGGACTGGTTCTCCGAAGGCGTCAGTTCCTATAACGGCCTCGAGGTGGACGTGAATCGCCGCATGGCTCGCGGCTTGCAATTCCGCGGCGCCTACACTTTCTCCAAGGCGCTCGACGACGGCGACAACATGAACACCAGCGTCGCCACGAATTCCCCTGCATTCGTCGCCAATCCCCTCCAGCCGAAAGCCGATTACGCTCGCGCGTCGTTCGACATTCGCAATAGCGTGGTCATCAACGCCACCTACGATCTTCCCTTTGGGCATCTCAGAGCAATCCACGCCAGCCCGTGGCTCGATCGCCTAATCGAGGGATGGCAGCTCAGCGGAATCGAAACCATACAATCCGGTCTGCCTTTTACGCCCCAGCTTTCTTACAACCCATCGAACGATGGCGATACCCGCAATCCCGTGCGCCCTTCCTGGAATCGGGCTTTCACGGGGCCGGTCATCCTTGGTCTTCCTGGTGAATATTTCAATCCCAGCGCTTTCATTCAGCCCTTGCCCGGCACCTACGGGAACGTCGGTCGCAATGTCTTGCAGGGTCCCGCATTGGCGGAACTAGATCTGTCACTCGCGAAAAAACTCGTCCTTTCAGAGAGATTCAATTT